>DATMBT010000283.1:0-8779 GCA_035559475.1 Gemmatimonadaceae bacterium | reverse complement strand
GGTTCAGCACTGACGACGACAGCGGTCTCTTCGCCGCTATGCACCGACACCATGGGTCGCACGCGATACGTGCCCGCAGGGAGCATGATCGGAATGGACTGTGACCCTTGTGGAACCACACGGCCGGTCGTGAACGCGTCGATCCGGTGCGTCTCGCCCGGCTCGAGACTGATCGGTGCGCGAAGGTCGAGCGTGCAGTACACCGTCTCCGCGGGCGTGTAGGCGTTCCCGTCCAGATCACTGATGAAGAAGTCCATGTTGCACCCGGCGGAGCTCAAGGACACTTCGCGATCGCCCACGTTCCTGACCACGATGGCGATGTAGGCGGTGTCGCCGAGGAACAGGTCGATCGGCTGCGTCGACACGTTGAGCGAAATACGTGGTCCACTTTCGGATTCGACTATGGCGCAGGCGCCAAGCAGCGGAAAAGCCAGCAGGACAGCTATGCGATTCAGTTTCATGATTGTTCAGTCGTGAGGCATCGCGCCCCGTGCGCGCGCTGCATTAAAGACACACAAGACCGCGGCCTCCCCTATCGCGGATAGACGTTTCTAATCCTGTGACCCGCGAGGCTCTCGCGCTCTTAGGCTTCTGCGCTCTCAGGCGTTTGCGCTCTTAGGTTTCTGCGCTCATAGGCTTCAGCGCTCTCAGGCTTCTGCGCTTTAGGCTTCTGCGCTTTAGGCTTCTGCGCTCTTACGTTCCCCCATCGCGCCTGGACGCCACGCATTTGAGAATCGGCTACCTCGGTCCCTCCGGCACTTTTACTGAACAGGCGCTCCTCACCCAGGCTGACCTCGCGACCGCCGAGCGTTTGCCGTTTCGAACAGTTCCCGACGTACTCGATGCGGTGCAGTCGGGAGACGTGCAACTGGGCATCGTTCCGATCGAGAACTCGATCGAAGGCATGGTGAACTTCACGCAGGACGCGCTGGTCTTCGACTACGAACTCCTCATCCAGCGCGAGATCGTCCTCGACATCCACCACGCGCTGCTCGCCGCGCCGGGTGCGAGGCTGAGCGATATCGGCGTCCTCGCTTCAATTCCGGTGGCGACCGCGCAATGTCACGTATGGTTACGTCGAGAGCTCCGTCACGTTTCGGTGTTACCGGCCAGCAGCACCGCTGAGGCGGCGCGAATGGTCGGTGAACGCGTCGCTGCAGGCGATACGTCCTGGGCTGCCATCGGGCCGGCAACAGCGGCGCCAACACATGGCCTCAGTGTCCTCTCTGATCGGATCTCCGATCACGAGTCCAACCAGACGCGGTTCGTCGTCGTCGGCGGTGACGCCATACCACCGCGCACCGGACACGATCGAACCGCGATTGTCGTCTACCAGAGCGCCGACGAACCAGGAAGCCTCATCTCGATCCTGCAGGAATTCGCGGCACGACGCATCAACCTGTCACACCTTTCCTCCCGTCCAACCAAGAAGGGCGGACTCGGCGACTACTGCTTTGTCATCTATGCCGACGGGCACATCGAGGACGAACTCCTGGCCGATGCGCTCCGCGACCTGCGCGCGAAGCAGGGCGCCGTGAAGTTCCTTGGCTCGTATCCGGCAGCGGGCACCGAGGCGCATACTGCGCGCGAACACGCTGACGGAAGATGGAAGGAGGCGGACGACTGGGTCACCGCCCTGCGGCGCCAAGTCGAGCACTGAGACGTCGCACTTTTTAGCGCTGTCCCGCCCTCAGGCAGTCGCGCCGTTTGGCTCGTGCGCTCTCAGGCTCCCGCGCTCTTAGGCATTCGCGCTCTTAGGCATTCGCGCTCTTAGGCATTCGCGCTCTTTGGCTTCTGCGCTCTTGGG
The DNA here is from genome assembly GCA_035559475.1 of Gemmatimonadaceae bacterium. GTDB lineage: Bacteria > Gemmatimonadota > Gemmatimonadetes > Gemmatimonadales > Gemmatimonadaceae > JABWBJ01. Next base: position 6,972 of record DATMBT010000283.1, on the reverse strand, counting down.
CTTCTGCGCTCGTAGGCTTCTGCGCTCGTAGGCTCCTGCGCTCTCAGGCTCCTGCGCTCTTACCCTCTCAGTCCCCTGCCTGCGTCGCCAGCGTTCGATCCACGCTGCTCTTTGGGCTTTGGACTTCGACTTTGTCCACCGCCACCGCACATACCTTGAATTCCGGGATGTGCGCGTAGGGATCCAGTTCGGGGTTAGTGAGCAGGTTCACCGCCGCTTCGCGGTAGTGCATCGGGACGAACACCTGCTTCCGCGCCACGCGCTTCGACAGGCGAACGGAAATCCTGATTTCGCCACGCCGCGACGACACGACGACCTCATCGCCCTCACCCACGCCCATCTCTTCGGCATCGGCCGGATTCAACTCGACGATGGGCCCGGGCTCGCGCGCATCCAGCGCGAATGAGCGCCGCGTCATTGTCCCCGTGTGCCAGTGATACATCTGCCGGCCCGTATTGAGCATGAACGGGTACTCCTCGTCAGGCAGTTCAGCCGGTGGCAGGAACTCGACACCGACGAACGTGGCCTTTCCGTCTTTCGTCGGGAAGCGATCGTCGAACAGGAAATCCGTACCGGGATGCTCCGCGTGCGGCACCGGATACTGCAACCCGCCGTTGCCATCGAGCCGCGCATGCGACACGCCCCTCCACGACGGCGTGACCCGTGCGATCTCGTCCATCACCTCGGCCGAGCCCTTGAACGGCGTCGGCAGGCCGACGCGGTTTGACAGGTCGATAATGATCTCCAGGTCCCCGCGTGCATTCCCCGGTGGGTCGATCGCCTTCTTCGAGAGCTGGATCCGGCGTTCGGTGTTCACGAACGTGCCGGTCTTCTCGGCGAACGACGCGCCCGGCAGCACCACGTCCGCATACCGCGCTGTTTCGGTCAGGAACAGGTCCTGCACAGCGAGGAACTCCAACTCGCGGAACCAGTGTTCGGCGTGCGAGACCTCCGGGTCCGAAAGGATGGGATTTTCTCCCATGATGTACATGCCGCGGACCGGGCTCGTTTCCTGCACGATCTGCGTCACCTTGAGGCCAACCTGGAGCGGGATCCGCTCGTCAGGCACCCCCCATGTCGACGCGAACATGTGCCGGATGGCGGGATCGGTGACCGGCTGATAATCGGTGTAGACCATCGGGATCGCGCCGACGTCGCTGGCGCCCTGCACGTTGTTCTGGCCACGGATCGGGATCATCGCCGCACCCCACCGGCCAATCATTCCGGTGGCGAGGAGCAGGTTCAGCAGCGACGCCACGATGTCCGTGCCGGTGGCATGCTGCGTGAGGCCCATCGCCCACAGCGTCGCCGAGCGTGGGCCGCGTGCATACCACTCCGCCGCCTGGCGGATGAGATCCGCGGGGACACTCGTGATGGTTTCCGCCCGTTCCGGTGTGTACGGCTTCACCGCCTCACGCACCTTGTCAAAATCGTGCGTGCGGGCGGCGATGAATGCCTTGTCTTCCATCCCCCTGGCGAGGATGTGGTTCAGCATCGCGTTCAGCAGCGCGACGTCCGTCCCCGGCACGGATTGCAGGTGAATGTGCGCGCGCGCGGCCAGCTCGATCTTCCGCGGATCGGCCACGATCAGCTTTGCGCCGCGCTTCACCGCCCGCTTGATCGCGGCGCCGAAAACCGGATGCGACTCGGTCGTGTTGGCGCCGAGGATGAAGATGACGTCCGATTCCTTCTCCACCTCGCGCATCGAGCCGGAGGCCGCGCTGGTATTCATTGCGCGCTGCATCGCCGACACCGACGATGAATGGCAGAGGCGCGTGCAGTGGTCGACGTTGTTTGTCCCCAGTCCGCCACGGAACATCCGCTGCAGGAGATAGTTCTCTTCGTTACTGCACTTGGCCGACTGGAAGACCGCGAGGGACTCAGGTCCTCGAGTATCGCGCAGGCGCACGAGCTCCTGGGCCGTGAGCTCCATGACTTCTTCCCACGTCGCCTCGCGGAATGGCTCGTACCATTCCTTCGGCGTCGCGACACGGTCACGCGGATCGCCGAGTGAATCCATGCCGGTGGGAGACGTGTTCAGCGGGTTGGTCTTCGGACGACGCTTCTTTTCGTGCGCCTCTTCCTGCACGTTGTCCCACGGTCCGCCGCGACGCTGCCAGCCACGGCGGGCATGTTCCGCCGCGTCGAACACCCACCGTCCATCGCGTTTTGACCAGCCACGCCGCATCAACGGTTTGAGCAAGCGATCCTGGTGCTGGACGAAGTCCGTCCCGAAGCGCCCCTTCACACACGTGGACCCGTTGTTCGGCGTGTTCTCCTCGATCCACGGCGAGCGCACGTGGACGACCTTCTCGTCGCGAACCTGCAGGTCGATCTGGCATCCCACGCCACAGTAGGGACAGACACTGCGCACGTTGCGGTCCACCGTCGGCAGGTCCTTGGACCGCATATGATCGACCATCTGTCCGTTCGCCGCCCGGACCGCCATCGGGATGATGTCGTGGATCGCGCCAGTCGGACACACGCGCACGCACTCGCCGCACCACGTGCATCCCGCGTGTTCCGGGTTTCCATCCGCCCCAACGATGATTTCCGTATGGTCACCGCGGTTCCCCACGTCCAGTACGCCCACCACCTGGATGTCCTCGCACGCGCGCACACAGCGGGTGCAGAGGATGCAGGTGCTCATGTCGTGCTGGATGATCGGGTCGTCGTCGCGCTCGTCCCCGGTCCGGAGCGGCATCCCGGAACGTCTTGTAGCCGGGACGTCGTAGCGCCTGACGAGTTGCTCGAACTCGTTTCGGTAGCCGCCCGCGGGGATGTCCTCCGCCGGATAGCGTTCGAGGAGCAGGCTCAGGACGCCCTGCCGATTCTTGACCGCAGCGACCGACTCGGTCGTGACGACCATCCCCTCGGCGGCTTGCGTGGCGCAGGCGGCGACGAGCTTCGGGTTCCCCTCGACGGAAACAAGACAGATGCGGCAGTTGCCCACCGTCGGCAGCGTCGGATACCAGCACAACGTCGGCACGTCCACGTTCAGTGAACGCGCCGCGTCGAGGATGGTCGCGCCCTCAGGTGCCGTAACCGTTACGCCGTCTATCGTCAGCTTTGGCATTCAGCCCCGTGAATTCCTGGCCTGTGGCCTGTGGCCTGTAGCCTCTAAGTCATTATGCCAGACGGGGCGGCGATGCGTCCAGTGACTGAGACGGACTAATCCTCACGCAGAACCGCGGCTGGAGCGAGGCGCCTCGCACTGAGGGCGGGAACCAGGGATGCGAGGGCGGTTACCGCAAGCACGCTACCAGCGCACACGACGTAGGTCGCGATGTCGAGTGGCTGCACGCCATAGAGGAAGGCGCGGAGGAACTGCGACAGGCCAAGCGCGCCAGCAATGCCTATCGCGATCCCCAACATTCCCATGGACGCCCCTGACCAGGTGATGAGCCTGACGACTTCGCCCGGTCGCGCGCCGAGTGCCAATCGGAGGGCGATCTCACGACGTCGCTGCACAACCGCGTAGGAGACCAGTCCGAAGAGGCCCACCGCAGTGACGAGCGATGCCACCACGGCCAGCCAGATCGTGATCACCCCGAGCGTGCGTTCGGCGGAGATCGATTGATCAAGGTAGAACGACACCGGGTGGATGTCCCACGCTCCGCTGCCTGGGTCAACCGATGTCGTCAGCGTGCGGAGCGTCGCCACGAGACTCATTGGCGGCACCGACGATTTGAGCACGACATAGAGGCTCTGTCCGTACCTGTTGAGCGTTTGTCTGAGCGGCACGTACACCTGGATGCGCGACGGCTCTCGGAGCGTGTAGTGACGCACGTTCTTTGATACACCGACGACGGTCCGGTAGACGAACGCCGAATCGGCTCCGCGCTCGCCGAGCGTCACGCGCTGACCAATCGGGTCCTGGCCCGGCCAGAATCGCTCGGCCATCGTTTCGTCGATGATCGCAACCGGCGCCGCATCGTTCCGGTCGGCCTCCGTGAATGCGCGCCCCTGGAGAATCGGAACACTGAGAGTGCTGAAGAAATCCTCCGAGACCATGTTGAACAGCACCGAGGGTCCGGCCTCCAGTGCTTCCTTCGCACCGAACGGTTGAATACGGAGTTCCCACGACCGATCGGTCAGCGGCACCAGCAAGCTCGCTGACGCGTGCGTCACGCCGGGAATCGCCCGAGCCCGATCGAGCAGCGTCGTGAAGTGCGAAAGCCACGGATCACGCGCTGTGGCGTTGGCGGCCGAAGCTTCAACGCGGGCCATCAAGAGGCCGTCATCGCTGAATCCCTTGTCGCTCGCACGAAGCCGCACAAAGCTCGTGAGCAGCAGCCCAGCGCCCACCGCGAGGACGACACTGAGTGCCGTCTCCCCGACGAGGATCACGGCGCGTGCGCGCGCACGTGGTGCAACAATGGATGGGCCGCCACCTCGTAGCGATTCCAGCAAGCGCGGTGATGCCGCGTGGCGAGCCGCCGCCAGTCCAAAGAGGGCGCCCGCCGCCAGGCACACCGTCAGTGTCATGAGCACGGTCTGCGGATCGATCGCGATGCGGTCGAGCAGTGATTGCGGCAGGTCCGCCGGAAGCATCGGCACGAGTGCTCTGATGAGGCCAATGGCGAGCACCAGCCCGAATACGCCACCGGCGAGCATGAGCAGCACGTTCTCACTGATGAACTGTCGCCGCAGGTCGGATCGATCACCACCGAGCGCCAACCGCACGGCGGCGTCGCGGCGGCGGTCGGCCGCCCGTGCCAGGACAAGTCCTCCAGCGTTGCCGATCGCGATGAGCATGACAATGCCGACGGCGGCGAGCAGCAACCACAGCTGCCGGTCGCGTTGACCGAGCAGGTAGTCGGGAAGGGTACGGAGCGAGGGCAGCGCGGTCAGCGGCCCGTTCTCCGATCGAACGTCCTGACCGATCCGCTCGATGTCTCTCGCCGCCGCGGCGAACGAAGTGCCGGCCTTGAGCCGGGCAAAGATGCGGGTGCCGAATGATGAGACGCGATCATCCCAGGGGAGATCGTCGATGGACCCCATGTTCACGAGCACGGCGGGCTCAGTACGCGGAAACGCAAAGTCGCGCGGCAGCACGCCGGTCACGGTGTGCGGCTTTCCGTCGAGGTGGATCGAGCGACCGACGATCGATGAGTCGGAGGCGAATTGCGTCTGCCACGTCGAGTAGCCCAGCATCACGAGCGGTGGTGACCCCGGTTCCGTTTCGGATGACTGGAAGGTGCGGCCCAGGAGCGGACGCAATCGCAACACGCCAAAGAGGTCGCCGTAGATAGCGCCCCCGTCGAGGACGCGCGTCTCGGTGGCGCTGGTGAGTCGGAAGCTCCAGCCCGATATCCCGCCGTACGCGGCCAGTGTTCGGTTGCGATCCCTCCAGTCGCGGTAGTTCGGGATCGACGTCGACACGCTGAATCCGCGCGATGACGTGACGTCGATGGTCACGAGTTCTTCCGGATGAGCAAAGGGAAGGGGACGAAGGATTACTGCGCCCACGACCGCGAAGACCGCGCTCAGCCCCCCAACGCCGATGGCGATCGTGGCAAGTTGCAAGAGCGTGGACCAGCGCGCCCGGATGAGGGATCGAACCGCGTGGCGAAGCATGAGACGATCGGGCTGGGGGCGAAAAGCAATCCGGGGAGACTCACCCCGGGTCCATGCTTCTTCGACAGCGGGACCACGTGGTTCGTTTGGGTCTGATGGGCGCTCTACAGTCCGCCGAAGGCAGGGTCACGGCGTCCCGGAGGGCCCGGGAAGCCTCGTTAGGCAGGGCCGGGAACGACCCGAAAAGACGGTGACCATTGCGCGAAACAGAGCCGGTTTCCTATATTCGTCCATCCGCTTCGCGTTCGCGCGGGGATCTCGCTTGGCCGAATCGCGCCGACATAATCAGGAGAGTGCTTCACTGGCCGACACGCATTGCGTGGTTGGCAGGTTCGAGGCCCCACCCTTGCAACTTCGCGAGGTCTGTTTTACCCCTTTAAGCGTTCGTAAATGATTGTCCAGTGCGAAGCCGGGCTCCATTGCCGGTTTCGTTGTGCAAGTGGTGATCGTCCTGCGGAACGTAGCCCCGCCGGATTGCTGTTTGAGAAAGTCTGTCTGTCGCAGTTTTGCGCCGATGAAGTTCTGGCGGCGCGCGGAACCAGTCGGGTGTTCGCATCCGGCTGCTGCCGACCAATCCACCGGGGGATTGGACCGGCGTTCAACACCCTCTCCATGGAGAGAACAATGGCTGCGAAAAAGAAGAAGGCTGCGAAGAAGGGCGGCGCCAAGAAGAAGAAGTAGGCTCCGTTCGTTGCGTAACAAGAAAGCCGGCGCTCTGCGCCGGCTTTCTTGTTTTCCTGGTCACAGCTGATTCGCGACCCGCTTCCAACGAAACACCGCGCTAATCCGCCTGTATCCCGTTTCGTTTCGTTTTATGCGGCCTTCACATCTATTGGTTCGCCGCTGATCTCGTCTTCAATGGAATAGACGTAAGCGGAGAATCTTGGTGTCGGATCCTCATGCTTCACGTCGGAGATGACGATCCCGATTGGCTCCTGCGGTTCTTTCGGCTGACGACGCTTTGGCATCTGGACTTGCACTCCCTGGTGTTCGGTACGCTCGCGGCCAGCCCCATTCGGTTTAATGACGCCCCGGCGCGCACCTGCTCTTCGCGGCCGGCCTCATTGCAACGACGGTGCCGCGGGGTGCGGAAAGGCGAAAGCGTTGATTCTCCGCAGGATGCGTTGCTGGGTCGGCCGCGAGACATCGGGTTCCGTCGCGAAACGACACGTCAAAAACCGGACGGTCGTATCGAAGTGAAACGCCTGTGGAGGGCTTGGCGACCAGCAATCAGGGGCCTGCACGTGTCGCTAATCGCTAGCCGCTAATCGCTAGTCGCTGCCCCTGCCGCTCAGGCCACGCTTTTCCGCGCGAGGAAGGTCGTGCTCTCGGTTCCGTTGCCGACGACCGAAATGTCCCACCCGCGATACCGGGACCGCAGCTCCTCCATCG
>DATMBT010000282.1:0-4984 GCA_035559475.1 Gemmatimonadaceae bacterium | reverse complement strand
CTGATCGCCTTCTATGGCACGGGCAACGAGCTGGGATTCGGACACTGAATCGGATTCGGATACGGTCCCGTTCCATCTGGGCGACATTCTGACACAGGCTGCGGGGAGACGGTTTCGTCCAGCGGGCGCTGGTTGCTGGTTGCTGGTTGCCCCTGGTACTGGTTGCTGGGGCTGGGGCTGGGGCTGGAGCTGGGCAGGTGCACCAGCACCAGGAACCAGCAACCAGCAACCAGCAACCAGCAACCAGCTTACGCGTTCCATTTCCCCGCTCCGAACGCCAGTTTTGCCCGATGCCAACCCCATCGGCTGCGCCAATCCCGGGTGAGCCCAGCGGCTCCACCACTCCCCCAGGCGTGATATGGCGCTGGGCAGCGGTGTTCGCCACCGCCCTCATAATCCTGGCCTTTGGCGCTCCCGAGGGCATCACCGTGGCCTCGTGGCGGTTGTTCGCGATCTTCGCCGCCACCATCGTCGGCTCGATTGTCCAGCCGCTCTCCGCCGGCGCGGTCGTGTTCCTTGGTGTGTGTGCGATCGCCGCGACGGGGACCCTGACACCGGTCGATTCACTGCGCGGCTACGCGGACCCGATCGTGTGGCTGGTCCTTTGCGCGTTTTTCATTGCGCGAGGCGTGCTGAAAACAGGACTCGGACGACGCATCGCGTTCCTGTTCATCCGCGCCCTGGGCAAGCGGTCACTCGGACTCTCGTATGCGCTCGTGAGCACCGATGCAGTACTGGCGACCATCGTGCCGTCGAACAGCGCGCGCGCCGGCGGCATCCTGTTCCCGGTCGCACGCAGCCTGGCCGAAGCCTACGACTCGACGCCAGGACCGACGTCGCGCCGGCTCGGCGCGTTCCTCATGGTTACGGTGTACCAGTGCGACCTTGTCGCCTGCGCGATGTTCCTGACCGGCCAGGCGTCGAACGTGCTGATCGCGAAGTTCGCGCTCGACGCCGCCGGCTACGAGCTCTCATACGCGAAGTGGATGCTCGGCGGCATCGTGCCCGGGATCGTGTCGTTGCTCCTGGTCCCGCTGCTCATCTACAGGATCTATCCGCCCGAGGTGAAGCAGACGCCGCACGCCACCGAATTCGCCAACGAGGAACTGGCGAAAATGGGGCGGATGTCGCGCGACGAACGGATGATGCTGCTGGTGTTCCTCCTCACGGCGGGTCTCTGGATCACGCAGCAGTGGCACAGCATTCACTACGCGGTGGTGGCACTCATCGGCGTGGCCGTGCTCCTGCTCACGCGAGTCCTGGAATGGGACGACATCATGTCGCAGCGCCCGGCGTGGGACGTCTTCATCTGGTACGGCGGGCTGGTGCGTATGGCCGATGCGTTAGGCGGGACCGGCATCACCAAGCGGTTCGCCGAGGTGGTCGCCGGGTGGACCGTCGGGTGGACGTGGTGGGCGGCGCTGGCGATCCTGCTGCTGATCTACTTCTACGCGCACTACGCGTTCGCGAGCATCACCGCCCACGCCACCGCGATGTTCACCCCGTTTCTCGTCGTCACCCTCGGCGCGGGCGCGCCCGTCACCCTCGCGGTGCTTGGCCTGGCGTATTACTCGAACCTCAGCGCGTCGCTGACGCACTACGGCACGACGCACGCGCCCATCTACTTCGGCGCGCGATACGTCACCCAGCGCGAATGGTGGAGGATCGGGTTCATCGTTTCACTCCTGACCATACCCACCTGGGCCATTCTCGGAGTGACGTGGTGGAAGATTCTTGGTTGGTGGTGAGCTACGATAAGATCGGATACGGCAGAACACGGATGACACTGAGCACACGGATGGACGCCGGTACTTCTTTGGTGAACGCCTGGACACATCCGGCGACGTCGCAGGCTGTGGGTACCCGGCTAGTGTGTCCAGGCGTTCACCAATGCAGTATCAGTGATCATCGTATGTTTCCGCGTCGTCCGCGTTCTGCCTTACCCGTGACCATCGTCGTTAAATGACGTTTCCACGATCGACACCTCCACAGTTCATCGACGAACTCGAGACGCCGGCAGCCCTGGTGGATCTTGATCGTTTGTCGTTCAACCTGGATCGGATGTCCGCGTATTGCGTGCTCCACGGTCTCGCGCTGCGGCCGCATGTGAAGACGCACAAATCACCACGTATCGCCGCCGAGCAGCTGCGACTGGGAGCGGCGGGACTCACCTGCGCGACACCGCGCGAGCTGGAAGTGATGTCGGACACGTGTTCCGACCTGCTCCTGATGCATCCGCCGGTCGGCGCCGCCAAGGTCCGTCGCATCCTCAACGTCAGCCGCGACGTTCGCCTGACCGTCGCCCTCGACTCCCTCGACGCCGTGGACCCGCTGGCGGAAGCGGCGGACGCCGCCGAGCGCGGCGTGGACGTTTATGTGGAAGTCGATGCCGGCATGCACCGTGTCGGCGTCGCCACGCCTGACGAGGCCATCGCCATCGCGAAGCGGGTTCGCTCACTGCCCCCGCTTTCGTACCGCGGGATCGCCTTCTACCCTGGCCACGTGCGCCAGCACCTGACGCGGCAGGATGAAGTCCTCGGCAGGCTGCGCGACGACCTTTCGCGGTGGCTCGGCTCGTTAGGCGACGCCGGCGTGCCACCGGAAGTCGTGAGCGGCGGCTCGACGCCCGCCGCCTGGCGCATGCACGAGGTGGCGGGCGTGACCGAGGTTCGCCCGGGCACCTACGTCTACAACGACCGCGCGACCGTCGAAATCGGCGCCTGCGCGTGGGAGGATTGTGCGCTGACGGTCCTGGCCACGGTTGTCAGCACCGCCGTCTCCGGCCAGGCCGTCGTCGACGCCGGCAGCAAGGCGTTAGGCAGGGAGCCGCTGCCGGCCGGCGACGAGGCGGGCTACGGCTGCCTGCTCGACCGCCATGAGGTCCGCGTCGTGCGCATGTCGGAGGAGCACGGCATCCTGGACCTGCGCCAGACCGACTGGAAACCGCACGTCGGTGATGTCGTCCGCATCATTCCCAACCACGTCTGCATCGTCGTGCACCTGAACGACCTCATTCACGGGGTCCGCGGCCAGCTGGTCGAGGCCACGTGGCCGGTCAGCGCGCGGGGACGGCTTCCGCTGTCGGGTGCAGTATCGTAGCGGGCACGAAAAGCTCCACCCGCACGTAGACCTCGTCGGCAATCGCCCATAGCAGCGGGTTCAGCGCGCGAATCCCGCTGGCCGTGCCAACGGAATGTGGCCGTCGTGGCACGCTGAAGTCGGCCGTGAGTCGGAGGTCCTTCCCCAGCACGACGTCCTCGAACACCGTCGCGCGTACCTCGCGCTCCAGTCCCCGCAACACGAGACGGCCGCGCACGTCCCAGACGCCGTTGTGACGCGACACCTGGTCACTCTCGAATCGAATCAGCGGGTGCCGTCCCGAGTCGAGGAACCTGCTGCCGCGAAGGTGCTTGTCACGGAGTGAGATGCCCGTGTGCACGGAAATGCTCTCCACGCTCATCGTGACCTTCGGTTCTTCGCTCCCCGACCCGGGGACGGTGATCGTGCCGGCGATGCCGGAGAACGAACCGCGGACGCGGATCACCTTGAACCAGCGGACGCTGAAGGATACCCGGGCATTGCTCGCACCGAGCTGCAGTGAGGCCGCCGCGCGCATCAGTCGTTGGGCGCGCCGCGATTGATCCAGTTGATGATCGTCTGGATCTGGTTAGGCGTCAGTGGACCCGAGCCGAGCGGCATGCGCGGGAGTCCCTGGCGTCGCTCGGCATTGTCCTGGATCGCGATCACCATCCAGGAGTTCGCGGCATCGCCGGGGCGAACGAGCACCTGGCCGCCACGCGTCCGCGAGGGCTGGTTGACCAGCGCGCGATACGCCGAGTCATGCGTGAGGACCAGTCCGGCCTGGTGCGTTCCCTCGGAGTGACAGCCGCCGACGCCGCAGCGTCGCTCGATGATCGGCAGCACGTCACGGCTGAACAGCGGCGCTTCTACCACCTCGTTTGGCAGGCCGCCTGTTCCGGTGACGCCCTCGAAATCGGCGCACGCCATGAGCAGGCCTCCCATCACGACCACCACGCCTCGCAGCATCTTCATTGGCGGACAATCCAACGGCCTGAGATGCGCATCGTGAGCACGCTCCCCGGCGCGTAAAACAATTCACCGCCCCCGGCAACATTCCGCGACGCACGCCACGCGAGCCCGACCGCCGCGTGCGGGCGGAACGAGTCGAGCTGCAGGATGGGGTGATCGCTGTCTCGGCTGCCGTCGACGTTCAGGACACCGATGTCAAACCGTGTCTTGTCATAACGAGCGCCGAACATCGCGTAGGGCCTGAATGAGGTGCCGACATCCTCCGACACCACGACTTCGCCACCGATCGTGCGAGGCTCGAACCAATCGTCGCTTTCGCGGCCGTGGCATATGGTGTTGTAGTAAAGCTCGAGATCAGTTCCGTGCCCCACCATCTCGCTCGCACTGCACGTCATGGAGCCTTTCACACTACCGATGGTACCCCAGACCCGCGGATCGATGTGCACCGCCCCGGCGCGTATCCCCGGGGCGATGATCGCCGCGCTGACCAGGTTCGCCTTGACGTCGAACACCTTCATGGGCGGAATCCAGCTTCCCTCGAGACTCCAGGACCCCAGCCTTACGCTGGCCCGCGGGCGCGGAAAGAAGGGCGCGAGGTTTGTTGACTCCGGCTTGTCGATCGACGGACGGCGCTGGGCGCCATTGAGGTACGGCACGTACGACACTTCCAGCGCCAGCGAAAAGCGCGCCGCGTCGGGCGCGATCCCGGCCGGCGTAAACGACATGGCAGCCGAGTAGAACGCGAGCAGCCGGCCCTCCGGGTCGGAGAACTGGTGCTCCTCGACCACGCGAGCCTGCGCGCACACGCCGCCCGCCGGGAAGGCGAGCAACAGGACCGCGATGAAACCCAGGAAGGTGTACCGCCACCGACACGTGTTTTTTCCTGCCCCCACAATCGGCAACGGTACACCCCCAGAAGAGTTCACGATCCAGC
>DATMBT010000281.1:0-5519 GCA_035559475.1 Gemmatimonadaceae bacterium | reverse complement strand
TACACGCCGACCCAACCGCTTGGTCCAACGTACGGTGGACTGAAAAAGCGCTCGGGTTGCGCGCGAATCATGAGCGCCTGGTTCTCCCGTGCTGCCTTGATCCAGACCGAGTGCCGACCGCCACCATGATGGTTTGACGCGTGCGCGTACATCGCGAACAACTTCCCTTTCACGCGAAAGGTTGGTGCGCCCCACGCTTCCACTTCATGCGCTTCGGGAAGGGCGAGACAAATCTTGCGCAAGCGCGGCAGCGGTGACGGCATCTTCGGCATCAGCAGGTTTGCAATCTGCAATCTGCAATCTGCGTTCTGTACTCAGACTTCCCTGGGTTCGGAAGTCGAATCCTGGCGTGCCTTCTTACGCATGTATTGCAATCCGACGACCACGATCGCGCCGGTCAGGCCACCACGTATGCCCATGGGCACTCCGAGCAAAGCACCGAGCCCGCCAATCACCACACCGGTAATGACCCCGATCCCGATGCCCATGAGGATCATCCGTTGCGTGTAGCTGAGAGTCACTGGTCCCTCCGAGGAGTGAGCCTTGAGTTTGGAGAAAGGCCGGCTCCTCCGCCACCCTCGTGGTGGGCTCCACGCAGTCCGGATGGCGGTCAGGCCGTATCGCCAACGGCGACCTTCGGACGGCCATTCCCATTGTGACTGTGCATGGCGGGGATGCAGAAGGTGAACGTTGCGCCATCTCCGTCGTTACGCTCCCCCCAAATCTGCCCGCGATGGGCGACGATAATCGTGCGGCTGATCGTGAGCCCCAGGCCAAGACCGTTAGGCTTGGTTGTCGTGAACGAGTTGAAGATCTTGTCACCGAGCTCCTTCGAGATGCCCTTCCCCAGGTCCGTCACTGAAACCCTGATCGTGTCATCCGCGCCGTATTCCGTTCTTATCGCGAGCCTTCGCCTCGCGGCCGGAACCTCACCCATCGCATCGCACGCATTCAGGATGAGGTTCAACAGGACCTGCTGCAGTTCAATGCGGTCGCCGTGAATGCCCGGCAAGTCCTGCGCGAGGAAGGTCGTCACCGAGACCGACCGCGCCTTCAGGGTCGTCGCCGACAGTTTCAGCGTTTCCCCCACGACGTCGTTCAGGTTCAGCTCTTCCCGGACAGAGTCTTTCTTCTTCAAGGCCAGTGCGACGCGCCCAAGGACTTCCGTGGCTCGTTCATCGGCCTGCACAATGTCGTCGAGCGCTCCCTGAAGTTCCTCGCGGTCGAGCGTATCCCGGTCGAGCAATCGTCGCGCCGCGTGCGCGTTGACCAGGATCGCGCTCAGTGGCTGGACCACTTCATGTGCGAGCGTGCCAGTCAACTCGCCGAGCGTGACTACGCGACTCAAGTGCGTCAGTTCCCGTTGTTGCACCCGCGCCTTTTCCTCGGCCCGCTTTCGTGATGCCCGCTGGATCAGGAGCGCCAGGATCAGCATTGCCTGGAGCGCACCAATGCCTGACGCGGTGGCGATGTACCAGCGATAGCGCTGCCACACGGACGGCTCGCGGAACATGATTGTGCTTCCTGGCGGGAGGAGGTCCTCCTCGATTCCCCAGCGCTGGACCTGGCGCCAGTCGAACGTGGGCGTCGTCGGGGCGACTTCGACCGGAATGTCCCGCGCCCGCTCGCCTTTCAGGATCCGGACGGCGAGCTGCGCGGCGCGCTGTCCCACTCCTTCATCCGAAAACACTTCGCCACCAACCACGCCGCTTCCTACATGCGACGCGAACATTGCATAGATGGGCGCCGAGGCCACCGGCGCGATGGCGCCCAGGATATCCGCGGGCTCCAGGACGGTGCCGTGTTCGTTGCGCCACTGTTGCCACGTGTACAGGATGACCGACCGTTGTGGCAACTGCTTGACGCTCGCGACAAGCTCGTCGAGCGACCGGTCGGTCAGGTAGGTGATTCCCACGTCCGGTTTGTAACCCTGCAGTTCGTTGCGAGCAGTGTGTTCAATTCCCCCGTTGCGGGAAAGCGTCCCGCTGATGATGAACACCTGCTCGGTTTCCGGATGTAGCCGGAGCGCGAGATCCAGTCGCTTCCGGTAGTCGCGATATGTGCTGATCCCGGTGCTCCCGGGCCCGGTCGCCGCGGCCTTGTAGAGGTGGGCGCCGCTGAGGAATAACAGTGGCGCGTCCGGGAAAAGCGTCTCGCGGTGCGTGAGCAGGAAAGCGTGCGACGCGTTTGAAGAGGCAACAACGACGTCGATTGGTAGCGCCGCGTACTTCTTCTGGAGGTAGTCGTGCAGGACTTGAAGCTGTCGTTCGCCCAGGAAGCGGTCAGACTCCAGGTATTCGGCGAAGTACTCGACGTTGAACGCCCGCTCGGATTCCAGGACGTTGCGGAAGCCGCGATCTATGCCGACGTTGACGGGTGATTGTTCGCTGTTCGTGTAGAGAATAAGCACCCGCTTCGGCCGCGCCGGGGCCTGGGAGTACCCGTTAGGCGGCGACACTCCGGCAACGAGCAGGCAGCACAACGCCAGGCACAGCGCCGCACGTCTCGCGGTGTGCCGCTCACTGGCGGGTTCGCCCCCTCCCACATTCCCACCCAACGCGCCCATGCGATATTCCCCGTTTGCCAGTTGTCGCGGCCGCAAATAGCGACCAGCGACAATGGCCCAGATCGGGACCGTTCGCAAGGTTAGCGCATTTTCACAATCATCAGGGTGGGTCGAGTAGGCCTAACGTCTTACCCCGCGGGAGCCACAAACGCAAAACTGCCAGCACCGGGGTGCTGGCAGCGAGGCAACCGAAGTCACGCTCTATTTGATCTTTGCCCTCTCCACCCGCGCGTTTCCTTCGGCGTCGCGCAGCCTCAGGAATACGTCACCGTTCTTTCCAAAGCCCGCGAGTTCGCGGCTCTCCGGAAACTGCACGCGATCGATCACTTCACCCTTCGCATTAATGACGAAGTAGATCGGACCGGCGTTGCCCACGGGACTCGTCGTGCGGACCCAGAGGTTGCCCTCGTGGTCGCCGCGCGCGGCTCCGGCGACGAACGCTGGACGGTAATCCGGGAGTTGATCGGCGTTCACCAGGTTGATCGGAGGCATTTCCATGCGCCCGCCTGGCGCTCCAGGCGCGCCCGCTCCGCCGCCACCACCTCGCGCTGGAGGCGCGGCGGCACGCTCCGCTCCCATTCGGAATCCGACTACGTCGCCACCGCCACCGCCGCCCGGGCCGCCGATCGTGATCGGGCCACCTGCTGCCAGCTGGGCCATCGCCCGTTCACGCGCTTCTTCCATCGCCTTGCGCGCGGAGTCGAGCAGCGCCGCCTTGCCGTCGTCGTCCAGCCGCTGCCACTCGTAAGGCACCTTGCCTGACGAGGACTTCGATCCATCCGCGCCAACCCAATCGATGTGGTAGTCGGTGCCGCGCACGAAAGCGACCGTGCCATCCGACAGCAAGGCCCAGTCATCCACGGTCGGGATCGGGTTCACGGTGGATGACATCATCATCCCGCCGCTTGCCGTCTGCGTCACGCTGATATTCGGCCGGTAGACCTTGAAGAAGCCCGCCGTGTCGAGCATGCGAGTACCGAGGTCGAAGCGGACGACCGGCACCGAATCGGGGATGTCCGGCATCATTGGGCCGGCACCTCCACCGCGCGGCCCGACCATGCGCGTGATTTGCGGGTTCGCGCGGTACACGAGCCGCCCCTTCGGGTCGAAGCCAGGCGTCCCGGTAGGACCACCGATCAGGAAGTTCACGTCCTGCGGCCGCGGCGCGGACATCACCCTCGTGATCTTGCCCTCGGGGGTGATCACCAGCATCGACATCGACGACGGATCGACGAAGAGCGCCGAGTCGCCGCGGTAGGGCAGAAGTCCGCCCGTGCGACCGCCGTACGCGTTCGCCGTGCTGCTCGTCGAGTCAGCAACGATGGTGAACGTCGTGAACGTCGAGTCGAACAGCAGGACCCGGCGCTTGAGGATGTCGTTCACGAGCACCTTGCCGCCAGGCAACGAGATTGCGGTGGAAACGCCGCCCATCGGTTCGGTGGACCGCGCCACCGTGGCGCCGAGTGGGCGGACGGGGGGGAGTGTTTGGCCGAATGCCGGTGTAGCGGCGAAGAGCGCAGCGACTGCGATGTATTTGAGCATGGTTTTGGTGACTCGTGACTCGTGACTCGTGACGTGACTCGGACTTCGGACACTTCTGGCGTCTGGCCCCCGCTTGTTACCTGATAATCACTCCCGGCCCACCCGCTCCCGCCGGCATCGCCATCATCTCGGGCCCACCAGCAAAACCGAACGGCGCTGAAGCACCCTGCGTCCCGGAGCGAATCATCGCCAGGTACCGCGGGTCAAGATAGCTCGCAACAAAACTCGGCAGCTTCCTGAGCTGGTCCTGCGTCAGCAACTGCTTGATCACCGGCGACAACCTGAGGAGCAGGTCAACCGATGCCTTCCGCGCCGCCACATAACGAACCTGCACATCCCGCTTGTCGTACGTATCGGGCAGCGCCGCGAAATCCTTCGCGATCGGCGCCCAGATGGAGTCCAGCCGGATCACATACGAGCGGTTCATCGTCGCCAGGCTGTCCGCCTGGACGCCCGTCAGCTTGAGCGTGTCCGCCTGGCGCAGGATCTGGGCCATCGGGTTCGGGATCCCGCCCGTGCCGTACATCGCCTTGAGCATGGCTTCAGGAGTCTTGGTCCCGCGCAGCGTCCGGCCGCGATCGAGCTGCATCGACAGGCTTTGCCACTCGCGCGAGGGGCCGAGGTCCATGCGGATCATCGCCGTCACGCGGACAGGATTGCGCGTCGCGGTGAGCGCCGGCTGCGTGTTGCCGAAGCGCTGGTTCACCTCGTACGTGTACTTCTGCGTCACCGGGTTGAAGCCCCGCACGTAGAGGAGCGCCTGCTCCGGTTGCCGGATCTGGCCCCAGCCGCGCAGGTCGTCCGACCCGTTGAACATCAGGTCCGCAGCGCCTAACGGATTGGCTACCTGCAGCGAGATCGACGTCCGCTGCGGCATCCACACCTTCACCGGATTGAACGAGATCGACAGCACCGCCGACTGCGTCCATGGGCCAGTGCAGCTCGAGCGGCCGGCCAGCTGGCCGAGTTGCTTCAGGAGGCAGTCCTTCGCACTGCCTGACGAGTTATCGATGAGCTGCTGCATCTGCGACGCCAGCACCGCGTCGGTGGTCGTCGCCGGATTGAAGATGAACGCCCGGTCGTTCGAATAGCCGTCGCCGTTCACGTCTCCGACAATCGTCGGGGTGTAGGGGACGCCGGACCGCCACGACCCGCTCCAGTTCACCCGCAGGGCGTCGAAGAAGTTGTACCCGAAGTTGTACTGGAACTGGTGGCGCGAGTTGAATGGCGACCGTCCGGACTGGATGTCCAGCGGGTTCCCGACCGTGGACGTGAACCCGCGGAACTGGTCGTCGACGTCGGACAGCACATACGACGCGCCCCACGAGAGGCGGGTGTTGAACGCGAGCGGCGACAGGCGGAGGCTGAACTGCTTGCTCTCGCTCAGCAGGTCCGACGTCTGCTGGTTCAC
>DATMBT010000280.1:0-8285 GCA_035559475.1 Gemmatimonadaceae bacterium | reverse complement strand
GTTACCACGACCATTGCCGTTACCACGACCGTTCCCGCGGCCATTTTCATCGCCTCCGCGCGGCCTGTCGTCGCCTGAGCCGGGCCGATCGCCGCCGCGCCAGCCGCCCCCGTCACCGGAGCCGGAACGCGGTCCGCGACGGTCGTCATCGCGATCTCCATTGTTGCGTCCCCGGTTCCGGTCGTGTCGGACGAAGTTCACGTCACGACGTACGTACCGGTAATGGCGGTCAAGATTCGTGTAGTTCACGGTACGCCCGAAGACATACACGTTAGGCCTGATGTAGCGCGGCCCATGATGAACATAAACCGGGATGACACCCCACCCTGGCGAGTACCGTCGCCAGCCGCCCGAGTACCACCCCTGGTAGTAAACGCGATGCGCGTACCAGTCGACGTCATACCCGAGCCACGGGCCGATCGGGTAGCCTGTGCCGAACGAGAAGAAGCCGTACCGATACGCCGGATACGAATACACGTAGTACGGCTCGTACGACGGCACGTAGATGACTTCCGGATTGGCCGGCTCGATGACGATGTACTCACGGCGCACCGTCACGGTCTGCTCGGGCGTCGTGACGAGGTTTCCCTGCTCCCGAGCCATGGCGCGTAACCGCTGCACCGCGTCCATCATGTCGTCGGGTTGTGCGGCGTACGCCTGGCCCAGCGCAACCGACCAGTCGTCCTGCGTAGCCAGCATGTTCAGGACGGACGGGTAGTGGGCAATCGCCTTGACGCTGACGTCCCATTCCTGTTCGTCGATGCCGTTCGAACCCCGCTCGCTCACATAACGCGACGCGTTTTCGACATCGTCGGGGAACGTGGAGGCGACAAGGACTTGTGCCAGTAGCGCATCCGGGTACAGCGCGACCGGGGCCACCAGGTTATCCAGTTCTTCCGCGGAATACCTGACGACGGGTCGGTCTCCACGTGGATCCTGCGCCAGCGTTGTAACGCAAGCCGGCAACAGCAACAGCGTGATGGCGATCGATAAACGAGATATCAGTTTCATGTGAGCCTCGATGCTACGAGCCTGGGTGATGGCACGTGATCGATCTCACGGAATTGCATCGCTCATGCCGCCGAGTCCGGTTTGGCGCGCCGGGCTGGTGATCCGGTCGAACTGACGGGAACGCTTTGTCCCGCTTGATGATGCATGAGGACGGGGAATAGCAACGCTGTGTCGTTGCTCTCATTGTGATCATGGACGTCCCCAAACCGGGACGACGGGCTGTCCAGCCTGGAGTGCATCAGACGTGATGCATCCTCGCTGACAAAAAGCCAGGAAAAGAAAACGACCAGCGCGGATGCGCTGGCCGTTGGAATGGCGATCGGTGCTTAGTCCGGCCTGCGTCCACCGCTGGTGCCGCGAATCGTTCCCCCGCTGATCGTGCCGCCGCCTGACGGCCTGACGGTGGCGCCCATTCCGCCTGACGAGCGGATCGTCGTTGCGCCAAAGCCACTGGAACTGGAACTGGAACCTGCCCTCGTGCCTGACGAACCGCGTGACGACCCACCGGTCGGGGCACGCATCGGCTGGCTATACACCTGGCCGCCGGACCTGACGGCGCCCTTTCCAGCGGTGGGCCTGGGTTGGGACGTGAACGTTTGCGCACCTCCAGAGCCACGGTACACAATGGGACTGCCATTACCCGCCTTGCCCCCGGTTGACCGTGTGGTCGCACCAACGAATTGCGGCGACTGCTGTCGCGAGCCACGGTACACGACGGGTCCACTGCCTGACGTCTTTCCTCCCGGCGCCCTGGTGGTGGAGGTGAATGACGATGTGCTCGAACCATTGCCACCGCGGTACACGACGGGTCCGCCCGAGTGTGGCTTGTTGTCTGCTGTCCTCACGGTTGAACCGAAGGTTGTCCCGCTGGCCTGCGAACCACGGAATACCGTGGGTCCATCGCCCGTCGCTCCTGATCCGGGTTTTGTCTTGCCGACGCCCTTCGGCGACACGGCATCTGCATAACGAGATCCCGTTGTGGTCGTGCCACCGGGCTTGCTGTGCCTGGCGAACGACACGTCGCGACGAACGGACCGGAAGTCGCGGTCGAGGTTTGCGTAGTTTGCCCGACGGGAATACACGCCCGGGTTGGTTGGCACATACCTGTTTCTCGTCTGGGCGCCGGCCCGTGGCTCGAGTGTGCCGAACGTGTTGATCCATGGGCTCACATTGGCGCCGTTTCCATGCCAGTAGATGCGTCCGGCGAACCAGTCACACCCATAGGAGAGCCAGGGTCCGTACGGGAAACCGATGCCGAATCCGTAGTGGTACCCGTAGCCGTAGAGCGGCTCCGCATACACGTAGTAGGGTTCATACGTGGGCACGTAGATCACTTCGGGATTTGCCGGCTCGATGACGATGTAATCGCGCTGGACAGAAACACTCTGCTCACGCGTGGACTCGAGGTTGCCCTGGTCGCGAGCCATCGCTCGCAAGCGCTGCACAGCGTCCAACACCTCGCCTGGCTGCGACGCGTAGGCCTGGCCAAGCGCGATCATCCAGTCCTGCTGCCTGGCGAGCATGTTGAGGACCGGCGGGTAGTGCGCGACGGCCCTCACGCTCACGTCCCAGTCCTGGTCGTCGACGGACTTTGTGCCCTGTGCTTTAACGTGTTTTACCGCGAGTGCGATCTGGTCGGGGAAGGTCGCCGCCACGAGCACCTGCGCCAACAATGCGTCCGCGTACAGCGCCACCGGCGCGACGAGGTTGTCGAGCTCCTCAGCCGAATATTCGACCGGGCGTTGCGGACGTGGGTCCTGGGCGAGCGTCGTGAAGGCAGGCATCAACAACAGCGCGCCAAGCGCGGACGAACGAACCAGAAGGCTTTGCATGTGCGCCTCGATACTGCGGTGTTTCATGGTAGGTGGTTGCTCTCCCGAATGCATGCGGCATTCCGCCGAGGTGGCTTTAGACCGCATCGACGGAACGCTGGGATTGCCTTCATGATGATGCGGGTGGGACTGATGCCTGAGGAGTCCCCCCAGGACCGTCGCGCCGTCACGACCCGGCCAGCGTTGCACCCCGGCGGCACTCGGCGTAAGCTGACCGGACCATGACCATCTGGCCTCGCGTTATTCCACTGGTCTTTCTCGCAGCCGTTGCCTGCGAGTCGTGGCCTGCCCCACCTGCACTGGCGAGGGCCGACCACGAAGCCGAGATCGCGCAATGGCGCGATGGTCGCAGGACTGGACTGGTGAGGCCGGGGGCAGGCGCCATCACCTGGGTTGGACTGTTTGACCTGCCTTCCGGCGAGTTCACGATCGGCGCCGATTCCACACTCGACATGGTGCTGGCCGGGCCCACGGTACCGGCCCGCATGGGAACCATCGTTCGCACCGACAGCACGTTGCGATTCACGCCGGCTCCCGGCGCCGCAGTCACGTTAGGCGACTCGACGCGCATCACGAAGACCATCGACGTCGTGAGTGACCGGTCGCGCGGCACTACGGTGATCGCGGCGGGCTCGGTCCGTTTTCGCGTCCATGGCGAACCGGGAACCAACCGGCTCTGGATTCGCGCCTGGGACGAGGAGCACCCGCGACGCGCGACGTTCCAGTTACCCGAGATGTTCCCGGTCTCGGAGACGTGGCGCCTCGCGGCTCGTTTCGATCCCTACCCTCAACCGAAGGACATTCAGGTTGCTGACGTAGCTGAGGGGATGCAGGCGTACCACTCGCCCGGTGAGCTGGTCTTTCGCGTGGCAGGCCGGGAGTATCGACTGGCGGTCTCCGCTGACTCCGGGAGTCGCGACTACTTCATCATGCTGTGGGACTCGACGGCCACCACGAGCACGTACGGCGCCGGACGTTACCTGCGCACCCCCGTCGCCGACTCAACCGGTTGGACCGTGATCGACTTCAACCGCACATACAATCCACCCTGCGCGTTCACGGCGTTCTCCACCTGCGCGTTCCCACCGCCGGAAAACAGGCTGCCGTTCGCGATCGACGCTGGGGAGAAACGCGTCAGTCCCTGAGCGCTCACGAAAAAAGGGTCAGACTCCATTTTCAACGAGGGCGAAAATGGAGTCTGACCCTTTTTACGTTGTTCAGGCGCTCGCGGGAGAGGGTGAAAGCTCCGGTGCTGGCGGCGCCAGACGCTTCCGGAACTCCCGGCGCACCAGCAGGAGGCTGACGACCAGCTGCACGGCTACCGTGGCAACCGACAACATCCAGATCTGGCGGATCTGGAATCCCGGGCGTGTCGACAACCACAGGGCGGGAATGCCGAACGTCGCGATGCGCGTCGCACTGCTGATGACCGACGGTACCGTGTTGCCGAGGGCCTGGAACATCCCGGAACACGTGAAGATCACGCCGGTCGCCACGAAGTTCCACGAAATGATATGGAGGAATCCGGTGGCAATGTTCTGCACTCCCACATCTTTCGTGAAAAAGCGGACCATCGCCTCGGCCTCGAGCTGAACGATGATCATGAGCACCAGCATGACGCCGGTGCCGATCATGGCCGCTGAGACGAACGCTTTCCGGGTGCGGTCGTGCAATCCGGCGCCGAAATTCTGTCCCGCGATGGGCGCCGCGGCAAACGCCACCGCCATGGCCGGCAGGAAGACTGCCTGCATAACGCGGCCGCCAAGGCCGAAGCCCGCTTGCGCCTCGGCGCCGAAGCCGCGGATGGTCCAGTACACGATCGCCATGTAGACGAACATCAGCCCGAACTCACCACCGGCGGGCAAACCGATCTTGAGGATGCGCGCCCAGGCAGTCATCCGGGGGCGGAACATGGCGGCGTCAAAACGAACGAACTTCTCGAGGCGCTCGAAGTAGATGAACATCAGCACGACGCCAACGACAACGGCGATCGAACTGGCGAGGCCGGCGCCGGCGACGCCCATCGGGCGGCCGGTGCCGACACCCGCGATGAGCACGGGAGCCAGTATCGCGTTCAACACGACGGTAAGGACCTGGACAACCATGGTCGGCTTGGCGATCCCGGTGCCGCGCAGCGCGGATCCCATCGATACGAGCGCAAACTGCAACGCCATGCCGGGAGTGAACCAGCGGAGGTAGGTCAGTCCCGCTTCGACGGTCGCAGCATCCGCACTGATGGTGCCGAGATACGCCGGGGCAATCCAGAACCCGAAGATGAACGTGAACACCCCGAGCACCGCGGACATCAGCAGGCCCTGGTTGTAGATCAGGTTCGCGTCCTCACGATCCTTTCGCCCGGCGGCGTGCGACACGAGTACCATGGTGCCGACCCCAAGCACCTGCGTCAGCGCCATGATCAGGAACTGGACGTTGCCCGCGGCCGAAACACCGGCGATGGCTGTACCACCCAGCCGCGCCACAAAGTACAGGTCGACCAGGACGTACATCGTCTGGAAAATCATCCCGGCGGCGATGGGCGCCGCCAGCCGCACGATGTGTGAACCGATAGGGCCTTTCGTGAGATCGTGCATGACCTTCGACGGGGGGACGGAAGACTATTCGAACCTGGTCAGCACGAAGGATAAGCAGGATCGTTTCCGGCGATAGCTGGTCGGTCCTTCCGCACCGCAATCGCCCACATGACGTCATAGACAAAGCGCCCGAGGCGGGCAGCGTGCTCGTAGTCGATGTATTGGGGTTCGTCCGTGACCTGGTGGTAGTCCTGCGTGTACCCGAGTGACATGTAGACCACCGGTACGTTCTTGCGCACGTAGTTCACCTGGTCGCTTCGACAGAACCGGCGCATCGGATTGGTGGTGGCATCCCATGACCGGTCGATCGCCATGGTTTCCGCGCGCACCGCGTTGACGGAATCGATGATGTCCCCGAACTCACGCGAAAGCCGGCGTGCGCCGAGCATCTGGATCGAGGAGGGGCCGCCGTATTTCACTTCGGTCACGCGACCCTTGCCCACCATGTCCATGTTGTGTGCCGCGACAATGTTCTCCAGCGGCACCACTGGATGTTCCGCGAACCACCTCGAACCCTGCAAGCCGCCCTCTTCGCCCTGGTGGGAGATGAAGATGATGGAGCGCGCGGGCTTCTCCCTCGCGAACCGCTCGGCGATTTCCAGCATCACCATGCTGCCGGAGCCGTCGTCGTCGGCCCCGTTGTTGATGGAATCGCGGCGCGGCGGCCGGATGCGGCGCGCGTGTGCGATCATGGAGTCGATCCGGCGCTGCTGGTCCGCGTTAGGGCGGCACGATGGATCGTTCGCGCCCTGGCGGCGGGTCACCGTGTTGACCGCGCGGAGAGAATCATGATCCACCGCGGTGGCGGAGACGCCATTGTGATCGTTATGCGCGCCCACCAGGACGTATTCGCTGGCGCGGACCGGATCGGAACCGGGAAGGATGGCGATGACGTTGCGCGCCGGCGACGGGCCGGGTCGCCACGAATTGTCCCACTGGGCGGTGACCGGCGCACCCGTGTCCCCGATCTTCAGCTCGCCTAACGCGCGGTCGAAAATACGGGAGACGGTCGGGATGGAAATCGTGGCGGCCGGCGGATCGACGCGCGTGACCGGCACGGAACCGGGCCGGATTCCCATCCTGGTGGAGAAGGCATTTCGTACCGCGCCCGGGGCCATCGACTCGAGGCCGATGTAGATCACGCCGACCGCGCCCGCAGTGTACGCACGAGTGTCCAGCGTGTCGGCGCCGTTCGCTCCCCTTCCGCCGCCGCGCCCTCCGCGCCCGGCGTTAGCCGCGGCGCGCTCCGCATCGACGGCGGCTGCCGCCGCTGCCCCAAAGCGGTCAGGCAGTGCATCGCAACTCTGCAGGGTTGCACCAGCTCCCCCGCGACCACCACCACCACCACCGGTAGCTCCGACCGGGCCACCAACGAACACCGCGACTTTCCCCCTGAAGCTAGCTGGATCGAGTTCCACCGTGTCTCGCCAGCGCCCACCAAATACAGTCTGGACGTCGTTGATGTCCGCCTTGGCTCCGATCGAATTCGCCACTGGTACCATCGGGATCCAGTCCGTGCCGGCGTTGAGCGCCTGCCCCGCGATGACGAGGCGGGATGCCCCACGTTCGAAGCCGACCGGTCCCCACGGGAGTTCCTGATACCACGTGCCGTTATCACCGCCGGGCTTCAGGCCAAGTCGGGCGAATTCCCGTGCGATGTAGTCGGTGCCCTTCACGTTCCCCGGTTCGCCGATTCGTCGCCCGAGCATCGAGTCATCAGCGAACTGATACAATCGGGTCCTGAGGTCGTTGGCCGTGATCTCCGGCGCCGTCGGCTTGGGCGCCCACTTGAGCGGTCCCTCCTCAGGCCAGACCGGACGTCCCTGCGCGAGCAAGCTGACGGGGAGGAACGAAACGCAGGAAACGATGACGGCGCGAATGACGCGCGGAGTTCCGTGATTCTTCATCATGAGGCGTTTGGGCGTTGTGGCACAGCGAGGACTATTGGCGAGGCGAGAGCCGCCTCCCAATAACGCACCCGACTGGGATCATGTTCGTTCCACGAGACGGTCGATGAGGAAGCTCGTCTGCTCCAGCGCCTCGCTCGTGAACGGTCCCAGGAAACCCTGAACTTCACGAAACATGGACCGGAAGCGATCGCGATCACCGCTCGCCAGGATATCTGACACTTCGCGCGCAGCGGTCAGGTACGTCGCCGTCACGCCCGGAGTGTCCGGGTTATTCATCTCGATTGGACCATACAGATCCGCCGACTGCGCAAAGTGCCGCGCGCCCATGTACAGCTCCATCAGGTACGCGGGCGATGTAAACCGCAGCGACTCAGCCAAAGGCGCACCAAGCCTGGCCAGGGTGAGCCCGTGGACCTGGGTCTGGAAGTGCGTGAGCACCTGCACCGTGGCCATCATCCGGTCGTGGTGTTCGGGCGTTGCCTCAACGACAGCCAGACCGCGGGCCGTGAACATTGCTGATACCCACTGCGCCCAGTGAGCACCGCGCGCCGGACAGACCACCACGCGTTGGCCCTGCAGTGAGTGCACCGAGGGGCCGAACATGGGGTGCGTTCCAACCACGTTGGCTTTCGTGCATGCGAGCATGGCTCGCACCGGCACCGATTTCACGCTGGTGACGTCCATCAGGAGCGATTCCGGACGAAGTCGAGGCCCGATATCGCTGATGACCTGCTCGGTCAGGTCGATCGGCACGCTCACCACCACAACGTCCGCAATCTCGGCCGCATCGCCGGGCGAGAGTTCCGTCTCGTGGTCGGTGATGAGAACGCTATGCCCGAGGTCGCCGAACATGCGTGCAATCAACGCGCCCATCGCACCGCGTCCGCCGACAACCGCCACGGTCATTGACGGCGACTCGTAAGGCAGTTCCGTGCGAAGTG
>DATMBT010000279.1:0-11250 GCA_035559475.1 Gemmatimonadaceae bacterium | reverse complement strand
AACATGGTGGAGAGCCGCGCTCGATCGCGTTCTGCCACCAGGCCGGCCTCGATTACGTCTCGTGTTCCCCGTTCCGGGTCCCGATCGCGAGACTAGCCGCCGCACAAGCTGCATTGGCCTGAAAAGCTTTCAACGCAGATGACGCAGGGAACGCCGAGGACACCCCCTGCGGCCTCGGCGGCCCCGGCGTTCAAAGGCTTTTTCTGGATCTCTGAAGGCCTCGAGGTGACGATGATGTGACGCTGTGCTCGATGTTTGCTGAGTGAAGATCGATACCATCACCAGCGAAATCATTCGAGCCGCCATGGTCGTTCACTCTGCCCTGGGTCCGGGGTTGCTGGAGAGCGTATACCAGGCATGCCTGACGCACCTTCTGCGACAAAACGGCTTGAGCGTTGATACTGAAAGGCCGGTCCCGGTGTTGTTCAACGGACTCCGCTTCGAGTTAGGCTTTCGTCTGGACCTGCTCGTAGAGGAACAGGTAGTTGTTGAAGTGAAGGCGATCCGTCGCATCCAGCCAGTCCATTCAGCGCAACTACTTTCCTATATGAAGCTGAGCGACAAGAAGGTTGGACTGTTGCTCAACTTCCACGTTCGGCACATGCGGCATGGCATCCAACGCCTTGTAAACGGCCTCGATGAAAGCTAAGGCTCAACAAAAAGCCTTCAACAAAAAGCCTTCAACGCAGTGGACGCAAAGGACGCCGAGAATATCTCTGCGGCCCCGGCGTCCTCAGCGTTCAAAAGCTTTTCATGGCAGTCAAGCGAACTTGAATGACTTTGGGAACCGCGTACAATCAGCGGTAGCCAAACACTTGAGTGACCAATGCCGAGTCGCCTGCCGTTAGCCATCCTCGTTGCCGTCGCTTGTGCGCAGCCTCCCGAGAACACCGCGATCGACCTGACCAGATATCAGCTCGTCGACCTGACGCATTCGTTCAACGCACAGACCATCTACTGGCCGACGTCCACAAAAACGTTCGAGCATCCGCAGCAAACGTACGGAAAGACGCCAGGTGGCTGGTTCTACTCGTCGTACGAACTCAGCACGCCCGAACACGGTGGCACGCACCTCGACGCCCCGATTCACTTCGGCGAAGGAAAGGAGACGGCAGACCAGATTCCGCTCACCCGCCTGTTGTCGCGCGCCGTCGTCATCGACGTGAGCGTAAAGGCCGACTCCAATCGCGACTACCTGCTCACGCCTGACGACATCACCGAGTTCGAGCGCCAGCACGGACAGATCGCTGAGGGGACGATCGTGCTGCTTCGGACCGGCTGGAGCCGTCGCTGGCCCGACAAGCTGGCTTATCTCGGCGACAACACGCCTGGCGACGCGTCGAAGCTGCACTTCCCGAGTTTCGGCCCCGACGCGGCGCGCTTGCTGGTGGAGCAG
The DNA here is from genome assembly GCA_035559475.1 of Gemmatimonadaceae bacterium. Classification (GTDB taxonomy): domain Bacteria; phylum Gemmatimonadota; class Gemmatimonadetes; order Gemmatimonadales; family Gemmatimonadaceae; genus JABWBJ01. The sequence goes on along the minus strand of DATMBT010000279.1, from coordinate 9,854 downwards.
CGGCGCGTGGCCGCGCTTGGCGTCGACGTCGCGTCCATTGATGCCGGCAATTCGACCGACTTCATGGTGCACCGCATCGCCGCAGAGTCGAGCGTGCCGGGCTTCGAGAACCTCACGAGCCTCGACCAGCTCCCGCCGACCGGATCGATCGTCATCGCGCTGCCAATGAAGATCGAGGGAGGTTCGGGTGGACCGCTACGCGCCGTCGCGATGATTCCCCGATAACACACGAGTTCCATGCCAGCGCGTGGATTCGGTTGTCCTGTGCCCTGCCCAGCCGTTAACGTGTTCGGGCACGTTCACTCGAAGGGATTCCAGGGCGTAATCGCGGCGGATTCGTGGTAGCTACGACAGCACCTTCTTTGCTGGAGCGGTGGGGCACATTCCTGTTCAAGTACCGTGACGCGGTTTTTCCCGCGGTCATCCTTGCCCTCATCGTCACGACACGTCCGCAATTCCCTGGCGGCAGCCGCAGCGCTGACCTCTGGCTCGATGCGCTCGGCATCCTCGTGTGTGCCGCGGGGCAGGCACTGCGCATCACGGTTATCGGGTACCGCTACATCGTGCGCGGCGGGAAAGACCGGCGCGTACATGCCGAGGACCTCGTGACGGGAGGAATCTTTGCCCTCGCGCGAAATCCCCTGTATGTCGGCAACATGATGGTCCTGTTCGGGATCTTCATCATCTGGAACTCGCCCCTGCTCTACCTGGTCGGCGTGCCGTTCACCCTGATCGGTTATCGGGCCATCGTTGCGGCAGAAGAGGCCTTCCTCCGTGCGAAGTTCGGCCCGCCCTACGACGAATACTGCCGGACGACCAATCGCTGGATTCCTGATTTCCGGAAGGCGCCTGAAGCGCTGAGGGACATCCCGTTCAACTGGCGACGCGTGTTGATCCGGGAATACGGCAGCTGGACGGCGTGGATCTGCACGGCCGGCGTGATGATCATCGCCGAATCGTTGATGGCTGCGCCTTACGAGACACACGCCCCGCTGATCAACGCCATTGTCGTTGTGATGACCGTGGTGCTCCTGGCCTGGGCGGTGACTCGCTGGTTGAAGCTCAACAAGCGCATCCGCGCCTGACGAGCGTCAGTTCCACACACTTGGCCTGCCAAGCGCCAGCTTGCCGGCGCCAAGGCAGGCGATGGCCAGGCCTCCCAGCAGGAAGAGCATCTCCGTCTCGATCGCCCAGCCACCGCCTGGCCCGATGGAGATCACCGCATCGCGGCGCGCGAGGAAGATCGCTCCCATCAGGTCGAACGCGATGATCATTGCGGCGGGTCGGGTCAGAAAACCGACGATCAGGAATAACGGCGCAACGACTTCACCGACGTACACGCCGTACCCGAGTAGCGACGGCAGTCCGGCGCTGCCCACCTGTTCGTGCACGAAACCGATCCCGTTCTGCAGCTTGCTGACGCCGTGGATGAGCAGGATTCCGCCGACGCTGAGTCGGAGAATGAGCTTGCCGAGATCTTCAAGGGAGGTCATAGGGGATGGCCCATGGCGGATGGCGGACAACTGCAATCCCATCAAAACAGAAGTGACCTGTCAACGCAGGTACCCCCATCTGCCCTCCGCCTTCCGCCATCCGTTATGGACCCGATTCCTTCTTCCGGACTTTCCTGGAGGCCGAAAGGACGCGAAGCAGTAAAGCCGTTAGCAGGAACCCTCCAAACCCGGCGCCGGCCGCCACCAGCGTCTGTCCCGACGCGATCTCGCCCGCGCTGGTGCCGATGGACATGCCGAGCAGCGTGAAGAGCAGCGCCTTACCTAACGCGACCTGGCGCAGCAACGACAACGCCGTCATGGGGGTCAACACCGCACCGAGCACGGCGCCGACTCCCGCCGTCACCAGGACTGATCCTCCGGGCACCACGACACCGCCGGCTCGCAACGCGAGGCCCGCCAGCGCGACCAGTCCCGCTGACAGCCCTGCCCCGAGTACAGCTCCCGTACCAGCTAACGCGATACTCACCCCGGCCACACGCCGGGGCACAATCGATCGTTCGGGGGAATCCATTCCGGCTCGCTGAGTTCAAGGTCGGCGCGACCGGTCAGGCCGCGCCGTTCCTCGAATCTAGCGAGTGCCGGTCGAGTTCGGTCCCGCCAGGTACGCCGCCAAGGCGGAGATTTCTGCCGGCTTGAGTTGCAGGTTCGGCATCTCCACGCCCGCGCTGTGGCGCTTCGGCATCGACTGCGGATCCGCGAGCAGCTGTTTCACGAACTTCTCATCGTACTTGTTGGTGCGAATGTCGACCGGGATGACCTTCATCTCCACATGGCAGGTAGCGCAGCCTTTCGCCGCAAAGAGCTGCTGGCCACGCTCGGGTTCGCTCATGGCGACCACCGGGGTCCCGGCAGCGACGGCAACAATGGGCCGCATCGTGGTCTTGCTCGGCCCAAATCCGCTGTGAACCGTGATCGTGTACGAACCGGCCGAGGGAACCGTGAGCGTGGCGACGTACTTCCCGTTCGAGCTGCCGGCCCTGGCGTCAACGGTGCTCGAGCTGTTAGCACCCTTCGCTTCGACTTGTCCACGCAAGCCGTCGAGCAGCGTCATGCCATGTTGTCGCACGGAATATTCGAGCGCGTATGGCACGCCAACAACCAGTCGTTCGGGTGGGTTTTCAACTGTGACCACGGCCCATCCACCGAACGCGTAGCCTCCAGCGGGAATAGCCACCGCCGCCGAAAGCAGCACTGCACGAAGTCTCATTTTGCCCTCCAGTGAGAGCCGTGAGTCGATTACTGAGTGGGGGAACGGTTCTTGGATGCCGGCCGATGCCCCCGTGCTGCATCCCCTCTCAAGTTTCGGCTCTCTACGAACTCATGGCGTGCCAATAACAGCCGACCTCAGCGCCTGGGGCTCGTACATCCTCCCCGCCCTGAACACGCGCTCGACCTTGCGGAGGTCGGCGACCTGCTCCGCTGGTTTGCCGTTCACAATGATGATGTCCGCGACTTTCCCCACGGCGACGCTCCCGTAATCACGGTCATCCCTCATGACACGCGCCGCGCCGATCGTGGCGATCTGGAGCACGGCCGCAGCCGGAATCCCGCTGTACTGGTACAGCTCGAGTTCCACGTTGTACGGCCCGCCGTCAGTTCCGGCGACAAGTGGCACACCAGTCTCATAAAGTCTCTTGATGAGGCGCGCGTACTGCGCGGCGCCGGGGTTTCCCTGTCCGGTCAGGGCACCCTGCCCCATCCAGAGGTGAAAGGTCCCATCAATCACCGTTCCCTTGCTCTTCAGGTGATTGATCAGGCTCGTCATCTCCGGAGAGTCGACGTTGAAGTTCGGTGCGACTGCGCTGGCCACCGCCGAATAGGCGCGCATGGCAGGCCAGTAGAGTGAGTCCGGGAAAAACGTGGAAAACAGGAACGCCGCGTGGTTGATCTCGTCGAAACCCAGGTTGACCGCCGCGGTCACGCTCATGCCCCGCGGTACGTGTCCGCTCAATCGCATCCCGCGCTTGTGCGCCTCGGCCGCAATCGTTGGCAGGAAGTCCGGATGCACCAGGTTGTACAACTTGATCTGCTTGAACCCGAGCGAGTCGTACATGGCGACGAGCGCGCGCGCCTCCGCCTCGTTGCGCACGATGACATCGGTTGGACCTGCCCACGCACCAGGGCCTTCGATGATGCCCGCGAGGTAGACCCGCGGTGAAACCACACGGCCCGCATTCGCGCGGTCACGAATGGCGACGCCAACGTCCGTATCGGCAGCGAGGTCGCGAATGGCGGTGATCCCGGTTGCCAGCTGCATCAGCGTACCGCCTGACGCGCTGTTCGCCTGGAAATGCGTGTGCATGTCCCAGAGTCCAGGCAACACGGTTTTTCCGGTGGCGTCGATCACGGTAGCGCCGGCTGGTGTCGCGATGGCATCCGCGGGACCCACCGCTTCGATGCGGTCACCACGAATGACAACGGTGGTGCGCGGCATGACGACGCCACGTTCGGAGTCGAAGACGTCACCGTTGCGAATCACGATCGGCCCGTTCGCGGGCTTCGTCAGGCGTTGCGAAAGTGCCTCGGCCTGTTTCATGCGCCACGCCATTTCAATGGCACGGAGCGTTGGCATCGCGCTTTCGAGTCCAGGCCGAATGGCCATGAACCACTCGACGGTCGACGCAGCAAATCCTCCACGCTCATCCAGCCACACGCCACTCGGATTCGAGCCTTGCGTATGAATCATGGCCAGGCGCAGTCGTTGACGCGCGCCGCCTAACGACAGCGCCGTGTCAGCGATGATCTCGAGGCGCGCACGACCCTGTGGGAGCAGCTTTGCCGTGCGGTCAGGTTGACGGAGGAGGAACTGCGCCAGCAGCGCGTCGTCGAAGGGGATGCCGCCGGTCCGGAAGAACTGCCCTGGTTCGGCCTTCGTCACCCTGGTCAACGGTCCGTTTGCGCTCGGGCCGGTCACTCTCGCCGAGTCTCCAGCGACTTCATAACGAAAGGTTGGCTCGCCGGCGACGCCATCGGTTCCGATGGTCCGCCGCTCCGACGCGATAACATCACCGGAAGGCGATACCCGATAGCGCATCTCGATCCGTTGTCCGCGATTCCGGTCAACGTAGATGTAGCGCACCACGACGGACGATCCGTCCCGGATCACGACCATCTCGCCCGCCAGTCGCCCGTGGTTCAGTACGGGGTATCGCGTGGTGTCTGGCGCGAGAGGAGCTGGAGGTGTCGCGAATGAGAGCGCGGCAACGGCGGAGAGCGCAGACAGCAGCATCGGCATTTGGCGGGTATGAGTTGAGGGCGAGCGTATGAAATCTTCGCGTACTGCAGGTGCAGGCGCCAGTTTGTCACCGCGCCAACGCCTTCTGCCCCGCGATCGTGGTTGCGGCTCGTTTCCATGGTTCAATTGGGAAGCATCCACCCCTGAAGCCTATAAATGCTCGCTGGTTGCTGGTTGCTAGTCCTGGTTGCTGGTTGCTAGTCCTTGGGCTGGGAGCTCATGGCACCAGCACCAGCAACCAGCACCAGCAACCAGTACCAGTTCCAGCAACCAGCAACCAGCAACCAGCAAGATGATCCTGCTTCTAGCGCTCCAAGCCATCGCGCAACCTCCGACGACACTCGTCCTCCCTGCGCCCGACCGCACGCTTCAGGTGGACTTCACGCAGATCCGCGGCGTTCGTGAACTGGCCGACGGCCGCGTGATCATCACGGATCGACTCGACAAAGGCGTCGTGGTCGCGGACTTCACCCGCAATTCCACCACACCGATCGGTCGCACCGGATCCGGGCCAGCGGAGTACCGGCTTCCAACCGTCCTTTCTCCGATGCCCGGTGACTCTACGCTGTTATCCGACGAGGGAAACCAGCGGATGGCGGTGATCGGACCAGACCTCAGGATCCACCGGACGTTCAACCTCATGCTCCCCGGAATCGGTGTCCCGCTCGGCGCCCGTGCCGTGGACCAGCGCGGCCGCTTCATTCTCCAGATTCCGGGATGGGTGCTCGAGCACGCTGGCGACACCGTGGTGGTCGTGCGGTTCGACTCACGCACACAGCGGGTCGATACGCTGGCGCGCGTGAAGGGCTCTACCCCACGACGCAACACCCAGACCGCCGGCCTCCCCTATGTGATCTTCGCCGCGCAGGATGTCTGGAACCTGACGAGTGATGGACGTGTGGGGGTCGTTAGGTCGTCCGACTATCACGTCGACTGGTACGACGCGGATGGCCGGGCGACTACAGGACCGACGCTTCCATTCGACCGCCGCCCAGTCACGATGGACGATCGCGTCGCCCATGTGCGGCGCTTCATGGAAAACTCCAGCATCAGCGGAAGGAACACGGACGGCGGATTGAGTCCCCTGCCGGCGGAAATGCTGGAGGAAAGTCGTATCCGCGCGGTGGCGGAAACACAGGAGCACGCCGAGGTGCACCCGCCCTTCACGGAAGTGACACCCCTGGTGGGGCCTGACGGGAAGTTGTGGGTCGAACGTTCGATGCGACTGGGCACGCCCCAAACGTGGGACATCATCGGTGCGGATGGTTCCCTGGCCGGGCGCCTGCAGATGCCCCGCGGTCGCCGGCTCTTGTCACTCGGCAGGCAGTGGCTTTATGCGGTGGTCACTGACGACGATGGATTGCAGCGACTGGAGCGGTATCGGCACCCCACAACCGGTGGTCGTGCTGGCAACGATCCGTTGTGCGCGCAAGAGGTCGGATGTCGGATGTCAGTGGTCAGATAAACTGCTCTCCGATCAAATCTGATTGGTCGATATTGGCAGTTTTCCGACATCTGACTTCCGACTTCCGACATCCTGTTCAGGGTTCCTTCGACCACGTTACGCCGTAACCCAGCCGGTCGCGCAACATACCACTCGGCGGCGCAAAGTCCCCCGCGGCCTGGGAGATCTCGTACAGGACGGAGCCCGCGCCTGACATCAGCTTGTCCACGTCGATGCCGGTGCTCACGCCCATGCCTCCGAACATCGCGACGAGTGATTCCGTGGCGATGTTGCCGACCATCGGCGTGGCGTTTCCGCCGGCGACGGCACTGGCCGCCGCGCTCCCGCCAACACCACCTAACGACGAGTCGAAGATCCGGACGCCCCTGAGCCACGCGGCATAGGCGTTCGCGATCCCGGTGCCGAAGCGGTCGTGCAGGTGAACGCCGATCCGGTCCAATCCTCCCAGGGCCTCGCCAATCTCGTCGAGCACTTCACCGATGCGCGCCGGGTTCGTCGTACCGTTCGTGTCGGCCAGTGTGACGTAGGCGCATCCGAAATCATCCAGTACCCTGCGACACACCCGCACCACCGTGGAGAGGTCCGAACGTTCAGCCGCCACGGCCATGTCCTGGAACGCGGCCGAGATGTGGCCGCGAAACGCGTAGCCGTCGGCGCGCGCGCGGTTCACAACGTCCTCCGCCATCGCCAGCACCTCGTCCACCGTCCGCCCGCCGAAGTTCTTGCGGGCGTGGGCTTCGCTCGCGGTGGGGAAGATCGCCACTACGTTCAGCCGTGTGACCTTGAACCGCTGGTATCCGGCGTCGTTAGGTACCAGCGCCGCGAGTTCGAGTCCGTCCGGGTGGAGGAGCTGGCCGAGTTCGTCCGAGAGCGCCATCTGTGGCGTCCCCTTCGGCGACACAAAGGCGCCGACTTCGATATGCCGCACGCCCGCCGCAATGAGCGCTTCGACAAGACGAACGCGCTGGTCGAGCGGCACGATGCGACCGGTTGTGGCCCCCACATACTGGAGCCCGTCGCGCGGCGACATTTCGCAGATCTTTACGTCGTGCACGTCACCGGTCACGGATCATGCTCCAAAGGGTTGCGACAGAGTATAAGCGTCGTCGGACGCGCCGGCAGTCGCTCGCCGAGACTTGCCGTGCACGCCAGCGACGGCACAAGTTCGACGCAGCCGCTAATCGCTACTCGCTACTCGCTACTCGTTGCCCCTCTGGAGATCCCCATGCGCCTCGGCACTGTCCTCCTGATCTTCGCTCCGGCCATCGCCGCCGGACAGTCGAGTGACCTCGGCGCGGTTGCTGATCGCGTGTTTGCGCAATGGACGCGCGAGACGCCGGGATGCGCGGTCGGTGTCGGCCAAGAGGGTCGCACACTGCTCACCCGCGGGTACGGCATGGCCAACCTGGAAACGGGCACACCAATCACGGCCGAAACCATCTTCGAGTCCGGGTCGGTCGCGAAGCAGTTCACCGCCGCAGCAACGCTCCTCCTGATGGCCGACGGAAAGCTGCGACTCGACGACAAGGTCCAGAAGTTCCTGCCCGAGCTTCCGGAATACGGGCGGCCGATGACGATCAGGCACTTGCTCTCCCACACCAGCGGGTTGAGGGAGTGGAGTAATCTCGTGGCCGTGGATGGATGGGACCGCGGCAGTCGAGTGCACAGGCAGGATGACCTGCTCGAGGTCGTGTTCGCACAGAAAGAGGTCAACTATCCCGTTGGCGACTACTACTCCTATACCAACTCAGGCTTCGGCCTCCTCGTGACGATCATCGAACGCGCGAGTGGCATGCCCTATGCGCAGTTCACTACCGAGCGACTTTTCAAGCCGCTCGGGATGACGCAGACGAGCTGGCGCGATGACTTCGAGCGCATCGTGCCCGGTCGCGCGCAGGCGTATTCGCGGCGCGGCGCCGCCTGGGGGCTGGAGATGCCGTTCGAAAACGTCATTGGTCCGGGCGGCATGTTGACCACCGTTGGCGACTGGCTGAAGTGGAACGACCATCTGGACAAGAAGACGTTAGGCGCCTGGCTGGTGGACTCGCTCGAGTCGCAGGCGACGCTCACTTCCGGCCGGAAGATCTCGTACGCCATGGGATTGACGGTGGGCGAATGGCGGGGGCACCGCGAGGTGGCGCATAGTGGCTCCACGGGCGGCTACTCGACGTACCTGATGCGCGTGCCGGACCGCGGCGTTTCGGTGGCGGTGCTGTGCAACGGCGCCGGCGCGAACGCAACGTCGTTTGCGCGCCAGGTTGCCGAAGTCCTCGTTCCTGACGCCTCAAAACCAGTCGCACTGGACACGGTGGCGCTCGACGCCACGGCCGCCGCGAAGATCGCCGGGGTCTATCGTTCTTCGCGAACGTACGAACCCGTGTTCATCGGTGTGCCCGGACCGGGCGGCGGTCGAGGCGGCCCACCCGTGCGGAGCCTTCGTGGCGGCGGTCTGATGATCGGCAACAACCGAGTGATTGCGGACATGGGCCCCGACGGGCGGCCCGCGGGCCTGCGGCAGTTGCTCGCCAGCGGCGACACGGTCGCGTACAAATACGTGGGTGCCGGTGCGTCGACACCCAGTGCCACCGACCTCAAGGCCTTCGCCGGCCAGTACGCGTCCAGCGAAATTCGGGCGACGTGGACCGCGCGAGTGGACAGCGGCCGGCTGGTGCTCTCGTCACGACGCGGCAGTCGTCAGGCGCTTTCACCGCTGTACCAGGATGCGTTCAGCGGCGGCGGCTTCGGCACGGTCTGGTTCACTCGCGATGCTCGTGGGCAAGTGACCGCGATGCACATGAGCTCCGCGCGCCTGTGGAACCTCACGATCCCCCGCGTCGGGCAAAAAGGGCAAAAAGGGTCAGACTCCTTTTAAAACGAGCGTTGCAGCAAGAAACGGTGCCGGACGCGTTCAAAAAGGAGTCTGACCCTTTTTGCCCTCGTTTAAAAGGAGTCTGACCCTTTTTGCCCCGATGCCGATCAGGGCTTGTAAGCGATGCAGTCGATCTCGACTCGAAGCCCGTCTCCTGGTAACGCCGCCGCCTGCACGGTGGTCCGCGCCGGACGATGAGCGCCGAACACGCGGGCGTACACCGAGTTCATCGACGCAAACTCGCGCATGTCGATCAGGAAGACACCGCAGCGGAGCACGTGCTGCAGGTCCGAGCCCGCGGCCTTGAGGATCGACTCGACATTTCGCAGGCAGGCCTCCGTCTGCGCCTCGATTCCGTCGGGCATCATGCCTGACGAGGGATCCCGGGCTCCCTGGCCCGAGACAAAAATGAGGCGCTCGAAACCAACGGCGGGCGAATAAGGTCCCAGCGGCGTCGGCGCAGCCGATGGCGAGATCAGGCGATGGTCAGACATTGCGTTCGCTGTTGTTGGATGCGGGTGACATGCTCAACATTCTGCAATCTGCAATCTGCAATCTGCATTTGTCAGTTGTCGGAGGAGATGGCAGAGGGAACACCTGGGTTGCTCCTCCCATCTCCCAAATCCCATCTCCCATCCCGTTGTTCCTGTTCCATCTGCCGGAGCACCATTTCGTAGTACGTCCCCCGCTCCGCCATCAGGGACGCATGGGTCCCGCGCTCGATAATGCGTCCGTCCTCCATCAGGAGGATCAGGTCTGCACGCCGGATGG
>DATMBT010000278.1:0-8131 GCA_035559475.1 Gemmatimonadaceae bacterium | reverse complement strand
GGTCCTGGTACTGGTTGCTTGAGCTGGCGCTAGCACCAGCACCAGCACCAGCAACCAGAACTAGTACTAGCAACCAGCAACCAGCACCCAGCTTTACCCAAGCCCATACCCCTTCCCATCGACCACCACCCTGCCCGACATCACATCCGCATCATGCTCAAAGACAACCAGCCATTCCTCCTCTACCGCTCGCCTGAGGATATGGCGTTTGGTTTCCAGCGTCCGTAACGGCTCGACGTCGTAGCCCATGATCCAGGGCAGCGGCAGGTGGGCAGATGTCGGCGTCAAATCGGCCGGATAGAACACCTTCGCCCCGTCGCTCTCCAGCAACACGCTCTGGTGGTGCGGGGTGTGTCCGGGCGTCGGCAGGAGCCGGATTCCGGGCCAGACCTCGACTTCACCCGTCACGAATTCATACTGACCCGACGCCACGACGGGCTCGAAGTTGTGAGCGAAGTAGCTCGCGGCCGTGCGTTCGTTCGTGTGCGTCGCCCACTCGTATTCGCCGCGCTGGACCACGTAACGCGCCTTCCGGAACGTGGGATGTACGGCACCGCCCGCATCGACAAACGTGTTTCCACCCGCGTGATCAAAGTGCAGGTGCGTGTCGATCATCAGCGCGATGTCATCGGTCGTGTGGCCGAGTGATCGGAGTCCGTCCTCGAGCAGCGTGCGGCCCTCGGCGCCGGAATTCTCGATGCCGTAGATCTCGTGGAACTTGAGGTTCTCCTTGTTCCCCGCCCCGTTGTCGATGAGCACCAGGCCGCGGTCATGTTCGATCAACAGGCACCGCATGCCTAACTGGATGCGATTCCGCTCATCGGCCTTGATGCGACGCTCCCAGAGCGGCTTCGGCACCACGCCGAACATCGCGCCGCCATCGAGTTTCTGGCCGCCCGCCTGTATGGCGTGCGCCTTGAAGCGTCCGATCGTGAAGGAACGAACCAGCGGTTCGGGTATGCTCACGAAGTCATCTCGCCGTCGGTCCAGCCTGGCATACCCCGACGCTTGTGCCGCTTCCGTCCTCCGGCCGGCACTCGCCGCGTGATCATTCGAAGGTCCTCGAGGGTTTCGCAGCCGCGGTCGCGCGCGGCGTCGAGCAGGCGAAGCAACACCTTCGCCGTGGCCACCGCATCACCACCGGCGCGATGCCGCGCGTGGTTCTCGATGCCGTAGAAGTACGACAGCGAGTCCAGCGACCGGCGCCGGATCGCCGGCACCACCGCCCGCGCGAGCTTCACGGTGCAGAGTTTTTCGCCGACAATCTCCTGCCCCGCATAACGAGAGAGTTCGGAAGAAACAAAGCGCCAGTCGAACGCCGCGTTATGCGCGACGAACAGGTGGCCGCGCAACACGTCGGCAATCCGTGGGGCGACATCCCGGATCGTCGGTGCATGCCTGACCATCTCCCAGGTGATCCGCGTCAGGCGCGTCACCGCAGGCGGTATCGGTCGCTGGGGGTTGATCAGTGTCTCGAACACGTCGGCAATCTGTCCATTCGCCACGGTCACGGCGCAGAACTCCGTGATCCGGTCACCACCCAATGGACTTCCGCCGGTGGTCTCCACATCGACGACGACGTAGCTCAGCGCATCCAGGCTCCGACTCGTGGAAATGGTCCGCGCTCTCGCCTCAACCGGCCTTTCGCGAACCAGGAACCATTGCCCGTTCGGGTCGCGCTGCACGTCCGTCGTTTCCATGAACAACGAGAGCGCCATTTGTTCGGCCACTGCCAGCGGGGCGCCCGGCAGCGAGCAAACGTGCTCGATGAGGGGTACGGAACCGGCCGGTCCCCCCTGCAGGAAAGCCTTGGCGCGATCAACGAGGGGTGAGGGGCGTCGCTCCACGGACACCATCGGAGGAATCTCGACTTCGCCAGAAGCCGGCACCGAACCACCCGCCATATGTCCTGACCGGCTCGACCGTCTCGTCATGTGGTCAAAACTATATGGGCGCACCGTTTAAGTGATGAATCGACCCGACGCCAGCAATTCCCTCACTAGCCCAAACGAACCGAACCGAATACACTTGTGAACGATTTCACAAGCCCGCAATAACCCTGTGAAGCGCATCGCTGAAAGCACCGTTCGCCGCCTCTCCGCATACCTCCGTTTCCTCGAGGAGTCGGCAGAACGGGGTGTGGAAACCATCTCGAGCGATGCCCTGGCCAGACGCGGTGGAACCACCTCGGCGCAGGTCCGGAAGGACCTCTCTTTCTTCGGGTCGTTCGGCAAGCGGGGCCTCGGGTATTCCGTTCCCGAACTGACCGCCAGCCTTCGTGAGATCCTGGGGCTTGGCCGCGAATGGAACGTCATCATCGTGGGCGCCGGGAAAATCGGCATGGCCCTGGGGCAATATCACGGCTTTGAGCAGCGCGGCTTTCGTGTCTCCGCGGTCTACGACACGGACCCGAAGAAGATCGGCACGCAGTGGGGGTCGATCATGGTGCGTGACATGGCGGACGTCGAACGCGACATCGCCGAGACGACCCCGGACATCGCGGTCCTCGCCGTGCCGGTAACTGAAGCCCAGGAAGCGGCGAACCGGCTGATCAAGTCCGGGGTGAAGGCGATCCTCAATTTCGCGCCAACCCAGTTGCAGACGCCTGCGGACGTCTCGGTGCGAAACGTGAACATGGCGATGGAACTCGAGGGTCTCAGCTTCATCCTTTCGAACCGAGACAAATAGTCCAGGTCGATCGGCAAGATCAAAAAACAAAACATTTGAACCACGGGGGTCACGGGGGTCACGGGGGAAACCCTGACCTCACCGGGGTCCGTCGCGAGCGGGTTCCCTCCGTGACCCCCGTGACCCCAGTGGTGAAGTGTTTTTCGGGGGGCGAGTCAGCGCGTTGCCCTGAACAGCCGCACAAAATCCATAGGACTCACGACCTCCGGCCTGAGCGAGGGAGTCAATCCAAGCGATGTGAGAATAGCCGAGGCCTTGCCCGCATCCGGGACCCAGAGCTCACGTATAACGCGGAGCAACTGCTTTCGGCGCATGCCAAACGCGGCCTGGACGAACCGGCGGAAGGGATCCTCCTCGTCCGCGCCTAACGCTGGTTCCGTCAGGGGCGTGAGTAACACGATCGCCGACTCCACTGAGGGGCGCGGGTGAAAGGACCCCGCGCTCACGCGTGACACGATGCGCACCGAGGTGGACACTTGCACGTTCACGCTGAGCGCCCCGTAGTCATTCGACCCCGGCGCCGCCGCGAGTCGCGCGGCCACTTCGCGCTGCATCAGGAGAACGGCTCGCTGCGGACGCGGTGAGGCGAGCACACGGAAGATGAGCGGCGTCGTGATGTAATACGGGAGGTTGCCCGCCAGGAGGTACAACGGTCCCGCCATCGCGGCCCAGCTGGCCTCGAGCGCATCACCCTCCACGATCTCGACATGCGGCTGGCCCGCGTACTTCTCCCGCAGGTGCCTGACGAGATCCCGGTCGATTTCCAGCGCAATCAGCCGTCCGCACCGTGGACTCAGCAGATCGGTCAGCGCGCCTCGACCCGGCCCGATTTCGACGACGGTGTCAGACGGCCCGGGCGCGAGTGCCTCGACGATGCGCTCGAGGCTGCGCTGATCCGCCAGGAAGTGCTGGCCGAAGCGCTTCCGTGGGCGCGGCAGGCGTTCGCCACCCTCGCCGCCTTCGCCGGACATGGCGCTCGCTCGTCCTAGGCGCGCGCGATGACCATCGTCAGGTCATCGCGGCGTATGACATCTCCGGTGTGCTGCTGCAGCCGCGCCAGCACCTGCTCCAGGATCACCTTCGGTGGCGACGTCAGGTTCGCGGTGACCACGTCGAGCACGTTCTGTTCGCCGAACCGCGTGTCGAAACGATCACGGGCGTCGGTCATGCCGTCCGTGAACAGGACCAGCGTTTCCGATCCCGGATCCCACGTGCGCTCGGTCGTGCGCGGAACCGCGGCGCTCATGCCGAGTGGAGGCGCTCCTGCCATCAGTCGCTCGACGCAACCGTCCGCGGCCACGACGAACGCATGCGGGTGACCGGCGTTGGCGAATCGCATGCGGCGTCGGAACGGATCGATCACCGCGTAGAACGCCGAGACGAACATCTCGGTGCTCTCGAGTTCCTCGGAGATCGTTGCGAGGATGGCGTTGAGCATTTCCTGCGGATCAGCAGTCGTCTGCGCGTGGATCGAGGCCGCGCTCATGACGAGCGCCATGATGAGCGCCGCGCGGTACCCATGGCTCGACACGTCGCCAACCATGATGCCGGTCCGCCCATCGCCCAGTCGGAACAGGTGATAGAAATCTCCACCGACGCTTTCGGCGGGCACGACGCGCGCCGAGACGTCGGCCTCGGGAGCAAACTGCGACGTCTTCGGCAGGAGCTTCATCTGCAGGTCGTTGGCGAGCTGCATCTCCTGCTGCATCCGCTGCTGGCTGAGCGATGCCCGCACCAGCCGGTTGATCTGGATCGCGGTCCCGATCTGCGTCGCGATCGCCGATACCAGTTTCTCGTCACCGGTGGTGAACGGCGAGCCGCTCCGTCGTCCCGAGAGGTTCACCACGCCGAGTGGCACCGCCGGATTCCCGGGATTCGTCCAGAGAATCGGCACCGCGAGATGTGATCCCTGGTGGTACGGCTCGGAGCTTGGCGCCGCCGGATCTGGCTCGACGATCATGGCGCGCTGCTCACGAAAGACGCGCGCCGTATCCGAACGAGGGTCATTCACGGCGACCGGCACGGCCTCCTTGGGATCGAACCCCAACGCCGTGACCACCTGGAGCGTGTCGGTGACGCGATCGTGGACCAGCAGCGCCCCTCGGCTCGCGCCCACAGTATCGGCGATCTCCTCCAGGATGCGCGCCGCGGCTTCCTCGAGCGACACCGTGCGCCCGAAGATCTCGCTGGTCGTATACAGGAGGTTGATCTCCTCGTAACGCTCGGCCAGCTCGAAGGCGGCGTGTTCCACTTCCAGTCGCGCCCGCTGGAGACTCGCCACGAGCGCGGCGAGCAGCCCGACGAACCTCGCGGGATCGATGTGGGCATCTCTGCACGGACCAACGCCAACCCAGGCCCGTCGTTGTCCCGCCACCGCGGCCACGAACAACGCACCGTTCGGCGTCTCGACGAGTGCGGGCGCGCCGCCGGGTGGAAGGAGTTCGACCACCGCGGGGGGCGCGATCGTCGTGTGCCCCGCCTCGACCTTCAACGGTCCCGTTTCGCCGTCGCGCGCCCAGATGACGGCGTCGCAGCCGGTGGCGTCGATGAACGCCTGGACCAGCCGCTGGAGTTCGGTCACGCGCGGTGCAGGGTCAAACGCACGACGTTTGCCCTCGCCGGTATGCGCTCGACTCGATCCATCAGGCTGCACATCAGGAAGAGGCCACGACCGTCTTCGCGAAAGACGTTGCCGTCATCGTTAGGGTCCAGCATGCAGGCTTCGAGGTCGAAGCCGGCGCCTTCGTCCTCCACCTCGAGGATGAGCGCCCGATCGTCGATGGTGGCGCGGATGCGCACGCCCTTGCTGCTGTCCTCGTGGTTCCCCCGGAGGATCGCGTTGGACAACGCCTCGGTCAGCGCCACCGGCACGTTGAAGCGGCACACCCGGGCCGGGAACGCGTGCTCCGCACAGCGGCGGACCACGGCCCCGACGATCGGTTCGATGAACCGGATGTCGCTGGGGATGCGGACGTCGATGGGAAAGCGCAGCTCCCCGAACCAGCCGTCGGCTGGCGAGGTCGTGGCAGGTTCACTCATGGCTCTTCAGGACAAGAACGCCCGCAACCCGCCCGGGGTCACGCGGGACTGCGGCACGCAGGCGGGGGGCCACCGGTAACGCTGGCTCTGGC
Source organism: Gemmatimonadaceae bacterium (assembly GCA_035559475.1). Taxonomy (GTDB): domain Bacteria; phylum Gemmatimonadota; class Gemmatimonadetes; order Gemmatimonadales; family Gemmatimonadaceae; genus JABWBJ01. The sequence continues at coordinate 2,312 of DATMBT010000278.1, read as the reverse complement.
GATGCGTCAGGCGATCTGGAACAGCGTGTCGAGCTTCGTCAGCTCGAACAGCGTCTTGAGGTCGTCGTTGAGATTCGACAGCCGGAGGTCGCCGTTCAGCTCGCGAATGCGCTTGGAGAGCGAGACCAGGACGCCCAGGCCCGAGCTGTCGATGTAACCGGTTTGCCCGAAGTCCACCAGGAACTTCCGCTCACCGCGCTCGAGCTCGTCCAGCACCCGCTGCTTGAGCTCCTGGCGGTTCCCGACGATCAGCTGTCCTTCAACCGCGACTACGCAGGTGTCGCCGTCTTTCCGGACTTGAAAGCCCATTTGCACTCCAGCGATCAAACGAAATTCTGTTGGTCGTTGGCGGTCCGACGACCGGCCACGCACAGAAATCTGGTTAATCGACGAGTAAGCGCAACTGACGGAAACGATGTGATTTGCACGCTCTGCATGGTGCGCCGAGTTCGTCCGGCCCGAGAGCGCGTCTCCCGGCCCGGCTCGGCGCCAATTCAGCGCGCTTTTGCGACGAATTTTGCCTTCAGCGCCGCGGCCACGGCCGGGTGCACGAGTTCATCCAGGCGCCCGCCAAAGCGCGCGACCTCGCGCACCAGCGACGCGCTGATGTAGGTCGTTTCGAGTGACGGCACCATGAAGACCGTTTCGAGGTCCGGCGCGAGGTGCCGGTTCATCAGCGCCATCTGGTACTCGTACTCGAAGTCACTCACGGCGCGCAGCCCGCGGATGAACAGCGTGGCCCCGGTCTCCTTCGCGAAATCGACGAGCAGTCCGTGGAACTGGCGCACCTCGACACGCGAATCGTCGCCAATGGCGGAGCGCAGGAACTGCACGCGTTCGTCAACAGTGAACACCGGCTGCTTGGCCACGTTCACCGCCACCGCCACCACCAGGCGGTCCACAAAGGCCAGGCTGCGACGGATGAGGTCCTCGTGCCCGCGCGTGACGGGATCGAAGGTGCCGGCGTAGATCGCGGTGCGAGTCATGGTTGGGTGAAGAAAGGGCAGAATGCAGAATGCAGATTGCAGAATTCAAATTGCAGAAGTGACTGCGCTTTGGGTGTTACCTCTGCAATCTGCATTCTGCATTCTGCATTCTGCAATCGTTAGGTAGCACGATAGATGGTTACCGCCGTACCACCGTAAACACGCGTATCCCCACCTTCCGGGAGTTCCTCGTGTGAATCATGCTCGACGCCGAGGACATTCGCGAACGGTACACGAAGCCATTGCGCCGCAACCCTCGGCGCCATGCCAAGGTTGTAGGGCGGATCGGCAAACGCGATGTCGAACGCGTCGGCCTCGAGCCGCTGCGCAAAGCGGAGGGCTTCTGCGCGGTGGATGTACATGCGGTCCAGCGCCCCCAGCGTGGCGCCATTCTCCCGGATCATCTTGATCGCCGTCGGCGCGACATCGACGAAATCAGCGCTGGCTGCGCCGCGCGAGAGTGCCTCGAGTCCAAGCGCGCCTGACCCTGCATACAGGTCCAGCACCCTGGCACCTGCGATCTGCATCCCCACGATGCTCATCCATGCTTCCCGGGCGCGATCACCCGTGGGCCTGACCCGTACATCCCGTGGCGCCTTGATCGTCCTGCCTCGCCACTGACCGGCGATGATCCGCACGTCAACCGCGCACGTCGCACAGGCGCGCGACCAGTCGCGACGTGTCCTTCCAGAGGTCGCGTTCCAGGCGATACGCCACGTCCACGACCTGCGTCGCACGCCATTCTGCGGCTCGGTGCGACACGCCCCACCACACACCCTCGAGTTCCGTTGACTCATCGCGCAACGCGAACTTCAGGCCGTTCTGCCCGATCATGCGTGGCGTTGATGCGAGACGAATTCCCCTGGTCGCGAGGAGCGGCGCCGGGTTGCCGATGCCGAACGGTTCGAAGTGTCGCAGCAGCCGTTCGAGTGAATCGTTTGCTTCGCCGAGTGGCACCTCGAGGTCCACGCGCAGCTCAGGCGTGAGGTCTTCCTTCGTCAGGCGTTCGCGCGCCACTGCGTCGAATCGCTCGGCCAGTTCGGGAATGCGCGCCGCGTCCACCGTGAGTCCGGCCGCTGCACGATGTCCACCGTAGCGAATAAGGAGGTCGGAGCACGCGGTCAAACCACCGTGCAGGTCGAACGCCGGAATCGAGCGCCCTGATCCTTTTCCGATACCGCCATCGATCGCCACCATCACGACGGGCCGATACAGGTCTTCCACCAGGCGCGAGGCGACGATGCCGATCACGCCGGCGTGCCATCCTTCGGCCGCGAGCACGAGACCGGCGAGCGAATCGAGGTCTTTTGTTCCGGCGAGTTTCCG
>DATMBT010000277.1:0-3016 GCA_035559475.1 Gemmatimonadaceae bacterium | reverse complement strand
CCCGCGGATCGTCGCGGTGTACGTCCCGTTAGGCGCGCCCCCGTTGAGGATCAGCGTGTTCACCGTGTTGCCCGTCGTCGGGGACGGAGTAAGAGCGAGGAAAAGCGTCGCCGGCAGTCCCGTCACCGACAGCGTCACTGGACCCGTGAAGCCCGGGTTCCGGGTGATGGTGACGACGGGGAACCAGGGGAGCTGGTTGGACGGATACACGAGGAAGGAGGTTGCGCTGACCGACAGCGTAAAAGGTCCGGTCTGTGCCGGTGGTGCGGTGATCGTGAGCGTCACGTTCAGCGTCTGCATGGTCTGGCCGACGCTCGTGCCCTGTACTGCGAAGGTCGTGGTGCCAGTGGCCGCCGCGCCACCGACGCTCACCGTCATGGTGCTCGACGAGGTGGTCGCATCGACCTGGGGCGGACTGAACCCGACAGTCACGCCGGTCGGGAGCGACGTCGCCAGCAACGACACGGAACCTGTGAAGCCGCTGGATCGAGTGATCGTGACGGAAAGGCTGCTGTTTGCGTTGCGCGCGATGGTCAGTGAGGACCCCGAGGCGGCCATCACAAACCCGCCACCACTGGGTGGGGGTGGGGGCGAAGTAGTTCCGCCGTCTCCGCCGCCGCCACACCCGAGGGCGACGGCCGCCAGTAATACGAGAGTGCGGCTCGAGGAAACGGGACTCTTTCTGAGGCTCGGGACCATGCGCAGGCTGCTCCAGGTGTAGGCGGCCGAACTCCCTGTTCGGCCTCGCCATACTCACTGTGCGCAAAACCGGCCCTCGGACCGTCATTGGGACTTCTACCACACCAGCGATCACGACCTCGGCGAAATCAAAGCGGCCGGCGCGGATTGCTCCGCGCCGGCCGTCTGAAATTGCTAAAAGGGTCTGACCCTTTTTACTGCGAGCTTATGCTGACACCCGCTGTACGTTCTCGGCGGCAGGACCTTTCTGGCCCTGTACCATGTCAAACTCGACGGTCTCACCATCGTTAAGCGACTTGTAGCCTGAACCCTGGATCGCTGAGTGGTGGACAAAGCAGTCCTTCTGGCCGTCAGCCGGCGTGATGAAGCCGAAGCCCTTGTCTGCGTTGAACCACTTTACTGTGCCTGTCATTCTCATTTGAAGCTCCTTGAAATGTCCTGCTGTGGTCGGAGCTCCATACGGGCGTGCCCAGCGACAACAACGGTAACACTGATTGCGTGAAAACCCTTCACGCCGGGCCGCCGGTTTGGCGGAGAAAAAAAAACGGGGCCCGCAGTCCGCGAGCCCCGGCGTCTTTGGTCGTCCGACACGCGCCAATGGCGCGCATCACTGCAGGTAATCTGGCGAATCCGGCCTGAGAAACCAAGGCTCAAATCAGATATTTCTGCCATTTCTGCCCCCCCGACCGGCCCGATCAGGTAGCTTTCAAGGTCCTGATCACCCAGACGTTTCCCGGAGGGTCCATGCCGCCCACACTCGCCACCGCGCGCGATGAGTTTATCACCCACATGTATCGCGATAACATGGTCGCCGAGCGCCCGCGCCTGTTGGCGGTTCTGGATGCGGTGATTGCATGGAGCGCTCAGCACCCCGATGTGGTCCGGTTTCGTCCGGACGAAAACACGAAGGGCGTGATCCGGTTTGAGGACGTGGGGACTGGCAACGTGTTCTGGGCGGCGACGCCGAGACGCTCGAATGTTCCGATATTGCAGCTCCTTCCGAATTCGTCGCGGATACTGACGGAAGAGGAACGGGCCGACGCCGTGACGCGGTTGAACTCGCACACGCGTGAGGAAAATCCGGCCGACCGGATGCACATCAGCTTCGGGGCGCTGAAAAATCCCGCGGGACGGGCCGCAGTACTCGAGTTGATGGACGAACTGGCCGCCAAGGTGCGTCCTGTCGCTCGCGTTGCGAATGGATAGCTGACCGGAACACGGCTTGCCCGAAGCGTCCGGTCAACCGGTTGGACGCTTCAGCGCAGGACGCTGGCGTATCCGACCCGGGCAGCGCTTCGTCTGCCCATGCCAACTCGACTTTCAATTTTTGCCCTCGCCGCGCTGGCCGTCGCCGCGGGTCCGGTCGCAGCTCAATCGCCTGCGGCTCGGGGACCAATAGACGAGTTGCTTGCCGCCGATCGCGATTACGCGAAACGTGCGGCGCAGGTGAACGTTGTCGACGCCCTCGGAGCGATGTTCGCCAGCGACGTCGTGCTGTCAGCGGCTGGTGCGTTTCACTTCGGACGCGACGCTGCCCTGACCCAGCTACGTGGCGTTCCGGAGAACCTCACCGGGCGCATTGAATGGGCGCCGGTGCGTGGCGGTATCTCGGGCGACGGACAGCACGGGTTCACGTACGGGTTCATGACCCTGGTGCGCGCTGACTCCACGCGGGCTCCGCTCAAATACGTTGCCTATTGGGTGAAGGGACCCGAGAGGTGGAAGGTCGCCGTCTACCGGCGCGTGAGGCGCGCCGACGGTGCGGTTTCCACGGCGATGCGCGAACCGTCGCTGCCGGCGCGAAGTGTGGGCCCCACTAGCGATGCCTCGGTGATTGCGCGTTATGCACGCGAACTCGGAGACGCCGAGCGAAACTTCTCCGCGCTCGCCGGTAAGATTGGCCTGGGTCCGGCCTTCAGACAAAATGCCGCGCCTGACGCCATGAACGTGGGCGGCGCGCAGGGCGCCGACTTTCTCTACGGTCCCGAGGCGATCGGCGCTGGCGTTGGTGCGGGACAGGACGGTCCGTCAACGTTGACGTGGGGACCCGACACGGTGCTGGTCGCGTCCAGCGGTGACCTGGGCGTAACGATCGGCCACATCGTTGCGCCGGGAGATGCGGGAGCTGCTCCCCGGCGCATTCCGTTCTTTACGATCTGGAAGAAAGTTGGGGCTGTATGGAAGTTTGTGGCGGAATGAGGGTGAAAGGGGTGCAAAGGGTGCAAAGGGTCGAATGAGATGCGCACCCTCCGCACCCTGTCGCACCCCTCTCACCCTCATTTCATCCTCGCCAACTCCGCCTCCGCCGCGATATACC
>DATMBT010000276.1:0-4898 GCA_035559475.1 Gemmatimonadaceae bacterium | reverse complement strand
AGCGTACGATCCACCGGTCGTTGGTCGTCATTCATGTGTGCGTTCGAGGTTTTCGTAGCCGCAGCTGAACCGCCTGACGAGCGCACACCTCATCCGTTGTGTGAGAGTATTGTGTCTATCCTATTGGGATGAAGTGATTTAGCGCGCACGTGGAAAGCAATCTAACCGCCCTCATTCTCACGACTTCCAAGCCGCCAATCCTGGCGGTTCTCGACGCGTGGCTGGTGGAAACCGGCCTCACGCCGGTCGTCGTGGGCTCCCCGAACGAACTGCTGTCAGTGTGCCTGCGCGGAAGACCGCGCGTGGTTGTCGTCGACGCACGCAGCGACATGGCTGTTGCGGCGGAGGCGTGCGGTCGGATCAAGGCCGACTCGTACACGGGGGTCGTTCCCACGATTGTCGTTTGCACACCTGGCAACGGCGACATGGAGCGGTGTTTCGCGGCGGGTGCCGACGAAGTGCTGACCAAGGCAACGCCGGAAGCGGAATCGAGAAGCCGGTTGAACGCGGTCCTTGCACGATCCGACCGCGACATTCATGTGCACCCCTCTACGCGTCTTCCAGGTACCGATATCATCGAGACGTGCATCACCAGGGAATTGGCCAGGAACGTGCCTTTTGGTGTGGCATACGCCGACCTGGATCATTTCAAGGAGTTCAACGACCGATACGGTTATCACGAGGGCGATCGTGTGATCCGTGTCCTGGCTCGTATACTGCACGACGTCGTGAAGGGGCTGTGCGGTGAGGAGGGGTTTGTCGGTCACATCGGCGGAGACGACTTCATCTTCATCATTCCTGCTGGTGCGGTTCAGCCCGTCTGCTCCGAGATTCTGGAAGTGTTCGACCTGTTGGTCCCGTTCCAGTATTCCGAGTCGGATCGGCGGGCGGGCTATTTCTTCGGCAAGGATCGCCGAGGACAACTCCACAGGGTTCCCCTCATGACGCTTTCCATTGGCGTGGTGACAAACGACAAGAGGCCGTTTACGTCGCCGGCTCAGGTGAGTGAGCTGGCGACCGAAATGAAGGCGTACGCGAAGTCGCTCGTCGGGTCCGTGTATTCGGTTGACCGGCGTTCGGAGACATTGACGCCAGTGCAGCCGCGGGCGGGACTGCAGACGCCACCAAGCCTGAAATTCCGATGAACGTTTCCTGTCCCGAGTGCCGATCGGTCTTCAGGCTGGATCCCGCGAAGATCACCAGTGTGGCCATGCGCGCACGTTGCTCCGTGTGCGGTGGGCTCATTCCCGTCGGTGCGGCGGTCAACTGGGGCGATGACCTCCAGGTTTCAGCAACGGCAACGTCGGCGGCACCCGCCATGGGCAGGACGCCGGTCGGCGTGAAGCCGGTGCTGGCGAGGGCAGGAACGCCCGCGCCCTCCGGCGCCGCGGCATCGTGGCCACCGCCCGTTCCTCGCCCTGAGGCTCCGCCGCGCGTCCAGGCTCCACCGCGAGTGCAGGCCCCACCGCCTAACACGGCACCGCCGACACCGAAGCGCGCCGATCCTCCCGCGCCGCCACCGCGTCCTCGCACGCCGCCGTTTTCGCCGCGCAGCGTGCCATCGGTTCCACGAGAGCAGGGGCCGCCGCCCAGCGCGGAATCGAATCCTGCTGTGACGCGGTCCGCGTCGTTCGGCGCGCCGCTCACGCCACCAATGCGGACGGCAATTCCGGAACCGCCGTCGCCGCCGGCGAAAGGCTCACCGACGCCACCGGCGTTTGCCGCCGGCGGGAGTGTGGCCGCGGCTTTTTCCACGCCGTCCACGCCGACGCCGCCTCCGGCGGTGGTGCAGCGCAAGCCAATCAATCCATTTCTGGCGAACGACCCGAACCAGAAAGCGCGCCGGCTCGCGCGCGCGCTGGTGTCAGACATGGTGGCTTACAATCCCTCCAAACGGGATGAGGGCCTCCAGGGCGGTACGCTCAAGCAGCTGTTCCGCGACGAGATCAAGAAGAGCTATGAGGAATACGTGGAGCAGGTCGGTCGCGAGTTTGCCGAGTCGACGGTTCATTTCCAGGAAGCGCTGAACGACGTGCTGGCGGCAGGGCGGAAGGTGTTCTAGCGCGGTGGATGCGCGGATCACATTCCGCTATACTCCGAACGACAAGCTTTAACCGCGCGAGCCGTTCCCCTCGGGGGAGAACGGCTCTTCGCACACTCGGAGACAGGAATCCCCATGGCGGAATCAGAGCGCGCCCGTTCGCTGAACGAGTTGAGCGAGCGACTCGAGGAGCTCAGGAGGCATCTTTGACCTTGCGCGCCTGCGCGAGGAGCAGGGTCGTCTGGATGAGCAGATGGCCGACGCCGCCTTCTGGGGGAATCAGGAAACCGCTCGCACCGTCGTGCAGCGCGTCAAGGAGCTGAAGGGCTGGATCGAACCCTTCGACCGCCTGGCCGATCGCCTAACGAGTGCGCGCGAGCTGGATGAATTGCTCGACGCCGAGCCCGACGCGTCCCTTGGCGGCGACCTGGATTCGGAGGCGGCGTCACTCGCGACCGACCTGCGCGCCTTCGAGCTGCGAACCCTGTTGCGCGGTCCGGACGACTGGCGAAGCGCACAAGTCGAGATTGCGGCCGGTGCGGGCGGCACCGAGGCCATGGACTGGTCGGAGATGTTGATGCGCATGTACACGCGCTGGGCCGAGCGCCATGGCTACAAGATCGACATCCTCGACATGAGCGAGGGCGAAGAGGCGGGCATCAAGGGCGCCGTCCTGGAGATCAGCGGCCAATACGCCTACGGCTTTCTCCGGCCCGAGACGGGTGTGCACCGCCTCGTGCGGATCTCGCCATTCGATTCGAATGCACGGCGTCACACGTCGTTCGCGCAGGTCTTCGTCTATCCGGTGGTAGACACCGAGATCAACATCGAGATCCGCGACGAGGACATCAGGATGGATGTCTTTCGCGCCAGCGGCGCCGGCGGGCAGCACGTCAACAAGACCAGTTCCGCCGTTCGCCTGACCCACATTCCCAGCGGTATCGTGGTGTCGTCACAGCAGGAGCGGTCGCAGTTCAAGAACAAGGCGACCGCCATGAAGCAACTCAAGAACAAGCTGTACAAGCTCGAGGCGGAGAAGCAGGCCGCGGCGAAGGCGAAGCTCGACGCGACGAAATCGGACAACTCGTTCGGGAGCCAGATCCGCAGCTATGTGTTCCAGCCGTATACGATGGTGAACGACCATCGCACGGAGCTGAAGATTCCCGACGTGCAGCGTATCATGGATGGCGACATCGACGAGTTCATCGAGGCGTTCCTGAAGCGGTTTGGTGCGGGCGGCGTGGAGGCGGCGTGACTGAGGAGCCAGGGCTCGGAGACCTCAACTTCGTCATGAAGGCCAGGCGCGATAAGCTCGCGGCGCTCGAAGCCGCAGGCATCGCGCCATTCGCCTACGGATTCAATCCCACGCACGACGTCTCGGCAGCGCTCCGCGCGCTGCCCGAAGGGGCGGAGCAGGGTGAAACCGTCACGGTAGCGGGACGGCTGGTGGCGTGGCGGCCGCACGGCAAGACCGTGTTCGGTCACCTCGCCGACCAGTGGTCGCGCATCCAGGTGTATTTCCGACGCGACGACCTTGGCGAGGAGGTGTTTCGCCTGGTCGACCTGCTCGATCTCGGCGACGTGATCGGCGTTTCAGGACCGCTCTTCAGGACGAGGACTGGTGAGACCACCGTCCGCGTGGAGTCGGTGGCGTTGCTCGCCAAGTCGCTGCGTCCACTGCCGTTCGGGAAGGAAGAGCGTACCGACGGAAAACTCGTCAGGCACTCGGGCTTCAGCGATCCCGAGCAGCGGTACCGCCAGCGTTATGCGGACCTCGCGGTGCATCCTGAGGTGCGACGGCGGTTCGTCGCGCGCGGGCGGATGGTCAGCGCGATCCGCCGTTACATGGACGGCCTCGGCTATCTCGAGGTGGAGACGCCCGTGCTCCAGCCCCAATACGGTGGTGCCGCGGCCCGTCCGTTCCTGACGCACCATAACGCGCTGGACATGCCGCTCTACCTGCGCATCGCGGACGAACTGTACCTCAAGCGGCTCGTCGTGGGCGGGTTGGAGCGCGTCTACGAAATCGGGCACGACTTCAGGAACGAGGGCATCGACCGGACGCACAATCCGGAGTTCACGATGCTCGAGTTCTACGAGGCCTACGCCGACTACACGGTGATGATGTCCCGGGTCGAGGCACTCCTCGTCACGGCGCGGCAGGCGGTCGAGGAAGTGCTGTGTGCTCACGGCATTTCGCCGGAAGACCGGATCGTGCTGCCTGACGAGTCCCTCATCGCGTCAGGCACGTTCCGCACGCCGTTCCCGCGCGTGGAGTGGGTCCCGTCCCTGAACGCGGCGGCCGGGAAGGACGTGATGGCGCTCAGCCAGGCGGATTTGCGGCATCTTGGCGAACGCGCAGGCGTCAATAGTGTGGCAACACTGAGTCGTCCCAAGCTGCTCGACGAGATTTTCCAGGCGCTCGTCGAAGCGACCCTCGATGCGCCGACGTTTGTCATCGACTACCCGATGGAACTGTCTCCCCTGGCGAAACCGAAGCGGGGGAACCCGGCGCTGACCGAGCGATTCGAGCTGTTCGCGAAAGGAAAGGAAGTCGCCAACGCGTTCAGCGAGCTGAACGATCCGATCGACCAGCGGGCTCGACTGGAAGCGCAGGCCCGGTTGAAGGCGGCAGGTGATGAAGAAGCGGTCGGCGTGGACGAGGACTACCTTCGAGCCATGGAGTACGGCATGCCGCCCATGGGCGGTGTAGGAATCGGCATTGACCGGCTCTTCATGTACCTCACGGAGACGCCGAACATCCGTGACGTCATCCTTTTCCCGACGATGAGGCCCGAATGAGCCGATCGCTCGAAATGACCATCGCGCTGCGCTACCTGCGCGCGCGTCGTGGATC
>DATMBT010000275.1:0-10622 GCA_035559475.1 Gemmatimonadaceae bacterium | reverse complement strand
CCCGCGTCCGACAGTGGGGCGAGGGATCGGCAGCGATTGCTGCAGGGGGAATTGAACTGGAGTGGCGTGCGTGGGTTCGGTACGGCGGATGCCGGTATCACCCTCCGTCGCGAGTTGATCGATGCTGACCGACTTTCCGAGCACGTTACCCCGATCACGGGAGTGGAACCTTTCGCGCAGGCGACCCTTCCCGTCGGTCGCGTGTTGGTGACACCGGGTGCGCGCCTGTCGTGGAGCGATCGATGGGGACAGTTCCTCGCGCCGCGGCTCGCCATCCTGGCGCGACCTCGCGACGACATTGCCGTGCGGGCGTCGATCGGTCGCGGCTTCCGCGCACCGGACTTCAAGGAGCTCTATCTCTCGTTCGTGAACGACGCCGCCGGTTATGCGGTGTACGGGAACCCGAACCTGCGTCCCGAGCGCTCCACAAGCATTTCGCTGGGGGCCGAGTGGACCGGTGCCACCACGTACCTGCGCGCCACCGGATTCAACGCCAAGTACCGGGACTTCATAGAGACCTTGGCGCCGGACGCCAATGGCGTGTACACGTATGGCAACGTCGCCAGCGGGTGGACTCGCGGCCTGGAGGTCGAAGGCGGCGTGCTCCTTCGGGAGTGGCGACTCGAGGCGGGCGGTGAACGACTCTGGACCCGCGATGCATCCACCGGGCGTCCACTGCTCGGTCGTGCACCGATCACGATGCGGGCCTCGATTACCGGTCCCACTCTTCTGGCGACAAACCTCACGCTGCGCGCCGCTTACGTGGGCAGGACGCCGATTTCGACGGACCCTGATGGCACCACCGAATATCGCAACGCATTCCCGCAGGTCAGCGCGCGTCTTTCACGGCAGGTTGGCCCCAAACTTGAGCTGAGCGGCGAGGTGACCAACCTGCTGGATTACCGGTTGAATGCCGGTTGGCCCGGCTATACCGGCCGCACGGCCTCCATCGGGCTGCGCTGGCGGACCAACGCCATCGACTGAGTCCGACGTCGTTTACACGCCGAACCACATCGGAAGTTCAACGCAGGCTTGCTGTTACGTGACGCCTCGGCTAAGCTTCTGGGCTCATGTTTGACGAACTTTCCGAGAAAGTTTCCGGCGTTTTCTCGAAGCTCCGCGGTCGCGGCGTCCTTTCGGACTCCGACATCAAGGAAGGGCTTCGCGAAATGCGGCGCGTGCTCCTGGAGGCCGATGTCAGCTTCCAGCTCACGCGCGAGTTTCTCGAACGCGTCGAACAGAAAGCCGTCGGCGTTTCGCAGATCAAGACCGTCGCGCCGGCTCAGCAGCTCGTCAAGATCGTGTACGACGAGCTCACGGCGATGCTCGGCGAGCGGCGTGAAGGACTGACGTTCAACAGCGTCCCGCCGACGATCGTGATGCTGGTCGGTCTCCAGGGCTCAGGCAAGACGACGACCGCGGCCAAGCTGGCGCGCAAGCTCAAGGCCGAGGGGCGTGCGACGAGACTCGTCGCCGCGGACGTGTATCGTCCTGCCGCCATCGACCAGCTCGAGACGCTGGGCGCTCAGCTCGAAGTGCCGGTGCATGCGGATCGCACCACGAAGGACGTGGTGAAGATCGCCCGCGCCGGCATCGACGAAGGGCGCCGGGCGCGTGATCGCGTGGTGGTGCTCGACACCGCCGGGCGCCTGCAGATCGACGAGCAGATGATGAACGAGCTCGTTCGGGTGCGCGATGCGGTCCACCCCGACGAGATCCTGCTGGTCGCTGACGGCATGACCGGCCAGGACGCGGTGCGGATCGCCCAGGGCTTCAACGATGCGTTAGGCATCACGGGCGTGATCCTGACCAAGATGGACGGTGACGCGCGTGGTGGCGCGGCGCTGTCGATTTACGGCGTCACGAAGAAGCCGATCAAGTACATCGGTGTGGGCGAGAAGGTGGACGCGCTGGAGGAGTTCCATCCCGAGCGCATGGCCGGCCGGATCCTCCAGATGGGCGACATCGTTTCGCTCGTCGAGAAGGCGCAGGAGGCCTTTGACGAGGCCGAGGCGAAGAAGCTGGAGAAGAAGGTCCGCAAGGAAGGCGTGGACCTGCAGGACTTCCTCACGGCGATGAAGCAGATGCAGAAGCTCGGTCCGCTGGAAGGGCTGCTGAAGATGCTTCCCGGCGTGAACGCGAAAATGCTGAAGCAGGTGAACTCCGATCCCAAGCGGATGAAACACGTCGAGGCGATCGTGCTCTCGATGACGGCTGAGGAACGGAAGACGCCGGGGATCATCAACGGCTCACGTCGCGCGCGCATCGCAAAGGGCGCTGGCCGGCCAATCAGTGAAGTGAACAAGCTCCTTGATCAATTCAGGGAGATGCAGAAGATGATGAAGAAGGCAGCCGGGGGCGGAAGGTTGGGGATGCCGCCGGGGCTTTTGAGGTAGGGTCGGGGGTCGAGGGTCGAGGGTCGAGAGAAGGGTAAAGGTGGAGTGTACAGCCTCGACCCTCGACCCCCGACCCTGATTGAAGACCGGGTGCGCATCGGAAATGCCGATCGCGCGATGAGCCCGGTGAAGTGCACGAAACCTGAACGAGGGTAAAGAAAATGGCAGTTCGCATCCGTCTCCGCCGTGTTGGCCGCAAGAAGCAGCCGCACTACCGCATCGTCGTCGCCGAGCACACGAGCCCGCGCGATGGGCGGTTCGTCGAGATCATCGGTCACTACCACCCTCGTCAGGCAGAAAACAGCCTCGAGATCCAGAAGGATCGCGCCAATCACTGGCTCGACAACGGCGCGTTGCCGTCGGACACCGTTCGTTCGCTGCTGAGGCGCGCGGGAGTCCTCAAGGCGAGGCACGAAGCCCGGCTCGCGAAGAAGCTTCAGGGCTCGGCGGTTCCGCTGAAGACCGAGGAGTAACGAAGTCCAAGGACCAAAGACCAAAGTCCAAGACCAGAACCTTTGGTCTTTGGTCTTTGGACTTTGGTCCTGGCCTTTGGTCCTGGATCTGACTGATGACCGGTGCGACTACGGACGATCTCGTCGTGGTTGGTCGCATCCGCCGCGCCCACGGACTCCTCGGCGTTCTCGTCGTCGAACCGATGACGGCGAGCGCAGAGTTGGTCTTCGCGGCGGGTCGTGACCTCATTGCCGGCACGGTGAAGGCCGTCGCGGCGGTGCCCGCGAGGACGTTGCACATCGAGATGGCTGAGCCGTTCCAGGGTGGCTTTCGCGTGCAGTTCACCGGAATTGCCACTCGCGACGCGGCTGATCTCTGGCGTGATCGTTATGTGCTGTCGCACCGCGCAGACCTGCCCGAGCCTGACGAGAGTCAGGTATACCTGTACGACCTCATTGGTCTGACAGCGGAAGGGCAGGGCGGAGAAGTCGTCGGAAAGGTGGTGGCCTATTACGAGCTGCGGCATGACGTGATGATCGAGGTCGAGCGCGGCAAGGACACTGTGATGATTCCCTATCGCTTTGTTACCGAGGTTGATCTCGAGGGCAAGCGGTTGGTTGTGGAACCGCCTGAGGGACTGTTATGAGGATGGCGGGATGGCGGATGCCGGAAGTCAGAAAGAACCCGTAGGCCTCTCGCCTCGGAGCACGAGTGCTCATAACGGTTGTCACCATATTTCCCGACTTTTTCACCGGACCGCTCTCGCTGAGCATTCCGGCGCGGGCGGTTGCGGCCGGAGCGGTGCAGTATCGCGTTGTTGACCTGCGCGACTACACGCACGACCGTCATCGCACGGTGGACGATTATCCGTACGGCGGCGGCGCAGGGATGGTGATGAAGCCTGAGCCGTTCTTCGAAGCGGTCGAGACTTTGAAGCCGTCAGGACCGATCGTCCTGCTCTCGCCCCGCGGACGTCGGTTCACGCAGGACGATGCGCGTCGTTATGCGCTGGGAGCGGAGCTCACGCTACTCTGCGGCCACTACAAGGACGTTGACCAGCGGGTCGCGGACCACCTTGCCACCGAAGAGATCTCGATCGGCGACTTCGTGGTGAGCGGGGGGGAGCCGGCGGCACTGTCAGTGATCGACGCCACGGTCCGCCTGCTTCCGGGCGCGATGAGCGACATCGACAGCGCCCACGGCGACTCCTTCTACGACCGGGGCCTTAGCGCGCCAAGCTACACGCGGCCACCGGTTTATCGCGGTCACGAGGTCCCGGAGGTACTGCTGTCGGGGGACCACAAGAGAATCCTTGATTGGAAGCGGTCAATGGAGTTGCCAGGTCCAGGTCCAAAGGCCAAAGGCCAAAGTAAGACCCCCTAGACCTTCGACTTTGGCCTTCGACTGCTCCGGCTACCGTAAGGCTTTGTCGCTCGTTACGTTACCCAGTCTCCAACAATTAGAACTTTCACCGGGTACGGCCCCATGCACCCGTTCATCGAAACACAAAAAGAGTGGATGAAGTCCGTGCCGCCGTTCCGCGCGGGCGACACCCTGCGCGTGAGCGTCCGCGTTCGCGAAGGTGACAAGGAACGGCTCCAGGCGTTCGAGGGCGTTTGCATCGCCCGCCGCGGCAGCGGAGTCAGCGCTTCGTTCACGGTCCGGAAGATTTCCAACGGCGTCGGTGTCGAGAGAATCTTCCCCGTGCACAGCCCGATGATCGCTGAGATCAACGTCGTCCGTCGTGGACGCGTGCGTCGGGCCAAGCTCTTCTACCTGCGCTCCCTGGCCGGCAAGGCCACGCGCATTCGTGAGAAGAAAGTGCGCGTCGCCGTTCCCGAAACGACCACCGCCGAAAGCTGAGAAACCAACCGTCGCGTCCCTGCTCGCGAACACATAGTTTCGGGCATGGCTGACGGCAGAAAGCGGTGGAGCGGGATCGAGCGTCAATTGCGGGCCACACATGGCCCCATGCTCGCCGGAGTTGATGAAGTCGGACGGGGCCCCCTCGCGGGCCCCGTCGTCGCATGTGCCGTCATCATGCCCGCCGACAAGCGCGCCATTGCCGGCGTTGACGACTCCAAGCGCGTGGCCGAGCCGGACCGGGTTCGCCTGGCACGCAAGATCCGGGACCAGGCGATCGCCATCGGCGTGGGCGCTGCGTCGGTGCGGGAGATCGACACCTACAACATCTACCACGCCAGTTCGCGCGCCATCCGCCGCGCCGTGAGCCGCCTGCCGCAGCGCCCGGACCACGTCGTCCTCGACGGGAACCCGATCCGCACGTTAGGCATCGTCCACACGGCCGTCGTGCACGGGGACGCACGGTGCTACGCCATTGCCTGCGCGTCGATCATCGCCAAGGTGCTGCGGGATGGCCTCATGCGACGCCTGGCGCGGCGCTATCCCGCCTACGGCTGGGAGCGGAACTGCGGTTATGCGACCTCGGAACACATCGCGGTGCTCGACTCGATAGGCAGCACCCCGCATCACCGCACGAGCTTCCGGAACAAGCAGTTCGAGCTCCTCTTCGACGAGGAAGTCACGTCATCAGTCCTTGTCACGGATTTCGTCGACGACGGTACAGCGGCTGCTATTCAAGCCTGACTGACGCATTCAGG
Organism: Gemmatimonadaceae bacterium; assembly: GCA_035559475.1. Taxonomy (GTDB): domain Bacteria; phylum Gemmatimonadota; class Gemmatimonadetes; order Gemmatimonadales; family Gemmatimonadaceae; genus JABWBJ01. The sequence continues at coordinate 5,152 of DATMBT010000275.1, read as the reverse complement.
GTCCCGTAAAACACTTCAACACGGGGGTCACGGAGGTCACGGGGCCAACGTGCTTTTCAGGCGCCCGGTGAATCGCGGGTTGCCTCCGTGAGCCCCCGTGACCCCCGTGTTAAGATGTTTTTTCGGGGTCGAGGGATCAGCACGGAGTGAGGAACCCGACCCAGAACCAGTCGCGCGCGTCCGTCCACAGTTCGTCGATGACAAACCCTGCCGGACGCACGACCGCCTCGAGGGACTCCAGGTCGTACTTGTAGGAGCACTCGGTGAGGATGGTTTCGCCGCGATCGAAGTCGATCGGCGTGTCCGCGACGTGCACCCGCTGCGCCACCGTGGACTCCAGGTGCATCTCGATCCGGCTGGCCGCGTCGTTGAAGTGCGCCCGGTGCCTGAAGGTCGAGAGTTCGAAATCCGCGTCGAGCTCGCGGTTCAGACGGGCCAGCATGTTCAGGTTGAACGCGGCCGTCACACCAGCCGCATCGTTGTACGCCTCGCGAAGCACGCTCGCGTCTTTCCGGCGGTCCACGCCGAGGATGAGTGCGCCCCGTGGTCCTACCGTGGCCCGCACGCGATGCAGGAACGCCGTCGCCTCGGCTGGATGCAGGTTGCCGATCGTTGAACCGGGGAAGAACGCCACGCGTCTCGCATCGTCAGGCAGGCTGGGAAGCGCGAACCGGGTGGTGTAATCGGCGTGCACCGGCGCCACGCGCAGGTGCGGATACTGGCGCGCGCGCTCCACCGCGACCGCCGTGAGCTGCTCCATCGAGATATCCACCGGCACGTACGCGGCGGGGTTCTGCAGCTCGTCAAGCAGCAAACGCACCTTCACGCCGGCGCCGCTGCCGTATTCGACGAGCGCGGTGTTCTCGCCACAGCGCTCGGCGATCTCGCGCGCGTGGGTGCGCAGGATGCCGAGTTCAGTCCGCGTGAGGTAATACTCCGGCAGCTCGCAGATCGCCTCGAACAATCGCGCACCGGTGCGATCGTAGAAGAGCTTCGGGGGAAGCGATTTCGGGTCATCGAGCAGCCCGCGCAACACCTCGGCGCGGATGGATTCTGTTGCGCGATACGGCCCGACCCGCAGGCCGGCAGCATTTCCAAGGCGCGTGGTCATTTGTCGCTCGCGAGTCGGATGCCGGTAAACTGCCAGCGGGCTTCGCTGGGGAAGAAATTGCGATACGTGAGGCGCGCGTGTGACTGCGGCGTGGCGCACGACGCGCCGCGAAGCACCCACTGGTCGCTCATCCACTTGCCGTTGTATTCACCGATGGCGCCCGCGACTGGTTTGTATCCCGGATACGCGACATAGGCGCTCTGCGTCCATTGCCACGCGTCGCCGTACCATTGCCCGCGTCCGTCGTCCGGGGCGGGATGAAACATTCCTCCTTCAACAAAGTTGCCCGCGATCGGAAGCGTGGCCGCCACGGTTTCCCATTCGGCTTCGGTAGGAAGCCGGTGGCCGGCCCAGCGGGCGAATGCATCCGCCTCGTAGTAGCTCACGTGGCACACCGGGGAAGACGGATCAAGGTCGGCGGTGCCGCCTAACGTGAATTCCTGCCACTCGCCGCCCGGGGTTTCGTGTTCCCAATACAACGGAGCGCTCCAGTTGCCATCGCGCACGGTTGCCCAACCGTTCGACAACCACAACTCGGGCCGCCGATAGCCGTCGTCGTTGATGAACTCGAGGTACTCGCCGTTGGTCACGAGGCGCGATGCTATCCGGAACGCTTCGGTGAAGACGCGGTGCCTGGGTCCCTCATTGTCGAATGCGAAGCCGGATCCCTCGTGGCCGATCTCGCGAACTGCGGCTTCGAACCGATTCCACGACATCTCACCCGGCTTGCTCTCGCTGCGAGGAGTCGGGTGGTAGCTCGGACGAAGAGGATTGGTCCAGAACACGTGCTTGATGTCGGTGAGCAGGAGTTCCTGGTGCTGCTGCTCGTGATGGATGCCGAGCTCGATGAGCGACCAGGCGGGGTGCAGGGGATCGCCCGCAATACGGTCGCAGAGCCTCAGCACAGCTTCGTCCACATGAGCGCGGTAGGCAAAGACTTCGTTGACCGACGGACGGGTGACGAGCCCACGCTGGGCGCGGCAATGGCGTTCACCGGCCTGCACGTAATACGAGTTGAACAGGAACGCGTAGCGTGGGTTCGGTGAGACGTAGTCCGGGAGGTGTTCCGCCAGGACGAACGTTTCGAAGAACCAACTGGTGTGCGCGAGATGCCATTTGGTCGGACTCACGTCGGGCATGCTGCTCACGACGAAGTCCTCGACCTGCAATGGGGCGCACAGCCTCACGGTCTGGTTGCGAACGGCCTCGAAGCGTTCGGTCAGTCGGCGCCCGGATAGAGGCTGCCTGGGAAGTACGGCGGATGTCGTCATGTCAGCGAATGCGAAGGCGGTTATCCCTGATTCCGTCTCCAACGGTCTCAACGGTGTCAGCGGATCCGTGCCGGCTGGGCCGGCTCAATCAAACTCAGGTAGCGGCTCTCAGGTTCCTGAAATCGGTACCCCACAACAATCCCAATCATGGCACCCAATCTCGATTGGAGCGACCCGGCTGCTAGCCGGTGACGAGCCGGGTGCAGGCCTCGACGGCGGAGTTCAGGAAGGCGCGTACTTGCGCCTCCTGACCCGCTGCGTCGCTCGTCAGGCGCGATCCGGGGAGGACGGCCCCGACCCAGCCGTCGGTGTGCCAAATGCCCCCGCCATCGAGCGGGGCGGTGGGGGGGTGCGAGGGCGCCGGCCTCGCATTCACGTAGTAATACGGCTCCGGGAACATGTCGTCTCCCGGATCCATGCCCGCGCCGCACGAGCCGGATGGTGGAATCGTCGCGAGGGTGGCGATGTCAAAGTGATGGGGCCAGCAGCGAACCTCTGAGCTTCCAGTCCGCGCCCGGAGTTCTCCGAGGATGCCCGCGGCGTTGCCGAACCACCGCGCCAGCTCGACAAACTCCTCTCGCCTGGTGGTGTCGAAGGCGTCGCCTCCGGCGACCGGATGCGAAGGCAGGTTGTAGTGCCGTCGCATCGTCAGGCGTCGGCCGTCCAGGCCACACGCCGCCAGTGCGGCGCGGAGCGTCGACTCAACCTGGCCGATGGTGCTGCCATGCAGCGGGATCTGCTGGCCGATAGCGCCGTCCAGCAGGACGAAGAGTGTCAGGTCTCGTGGTCGGAGGGCGACGCGGACGGCGTGCGACAAGGCGCGCAGCTCTCGAGATCGCAGCGCCTCCAGCCGCGGATCCCAGTCCATGTTCGTGTGGCTGTCATCGGGCTTGGCGGCGAGGTAGGAGATCCCCACCGCAGCTGCGAACTGTGTCGCGTAATGCACCTGAAGCCGGGCATCGGTGAGCTGCTTCACGCGGGATGGATTGAGTGCAGCCCAGTCTGTCGCGATGGACGTGTTCGCCATTCTTCCCTGTTGTGACGGTCATGGAAATGATGGGACTGCCGGCCGATGCGGGGTGCAGAAACGCGACTCGTTAGGGCTTCTGGAGCCTGCTGAAGCTGCCTCTGGCACTACAAGTCGAATAATACCAACACCTTGTGATTGGGGTCACAGAGGTTTTCCCTGCGTTACCGCTACGTTCTTCTTGCGTCGATTGTGACGATTGCGGCCTGACGAGTGATTGCGGTAGGCCGAACAACTTCGGAATAAACTTTTGCAAGTGGGGGAATAATTCCATGATGCGTAACATCGCTCTGCTCGCCCTTGCGTCGACGGCCCTGAGCGCGTGCGCGACGAAGGGTTACGTTCGCAACCAGGTCGAGACAGGCGTCGCCGCCGAGCGTAGCGCTCGTGAGGCAGCCGATACCGACCTGAACGGTAAGGTGACGACGCTAGGCACCGACCTCAATGCGGTCAAGTCAGAAGTCGCCACGCTGCAGACGGATGTTGCGGCCCTCCGCCGCGACTTGACGGCGCTGCGTGATGAGTTTGGCGCGAAGATCACGGCCATGGAGAACGGGATGAAGTTCGCATTGCCCGTAACGTTCGCATACAACGATGCGACAATCCGTGACGAAGATCGCGCAAGCCTGGATCGTTTCGCCCAGGTGATCGGGAAGCACTACAGCGGCGCGGTAGTAACCGTTGAAGGTCACGCTGATCCGTCTGGATCGCGCTCCTACAACAAGGCGCTGTCGCAGAAGCGTGCCGAGTCGGTGACCACGTACCTGACGACGGCTGGCTTGTCGACGGTCGAGCTCCGCCCGATCGGCATGGGTGAGGATCGGCAGGTTGTGAAGGGCGCCGAGAAGGATGAGCCGGGTGCCCAGACGAACCGCCGCGTGGTGTTCATCGTGGAGTCCACGGCTGCTGGTCGGGTTATCTCGAGCATCCAGCCGCAGTAACTGAAGTCTCGATTCAAAAGGGAAAGGCCCGGGGCGAAAGCTCCGGGCCTTTTTTCTTTGGGGGTACTGGGGACGGGGTACTGGGTACGGTGGGGCGGGGCCCGGAACCCCGTCCCCTGTACCCGGTCCCCTACCTAACGAATGAGGATTCGCGCGTCACCAGGCACGACTCGAGATTCACTTCGTCCAGATGAGCACCACACCACACTTTCCGTTTGACGACTGGTATTGTGGGGGTGCACCGACGGCACGCGGATAGATCTCTATCCCGGCCACGTGATTGGGCAGCACCAGCTCGTTCACGTAGGAGTCGGCCCGCTCAGTACCCGAGGATCCGTCCTTGCTTGTCAGGGTGGCCATCCCGCCCACGATGCGTATCCGATCGAGGTAGACGGTCATGGTGCATCCGCCGTCAGTCAGGCCTTTGAGAACGTCTCTCCGCGGTGTGAGGATGTTGTGCTCCACACGAACCGCGGGAACCGATTCGGCCATGTTCAGGATCAGGTTGGGTTTCCTGAAATCGATGTCCTCAGGGGTGATGAAGTAGCCGTGGTTGATTCCCTTCTCGGCATCCTTCATCCGCTGATAGAAGCCGCTGTGATCCAGTGATGTGAATGCCGCCCGGCCCCTGACGGTGATTTCCGGCAGTGCCGCCGCCACCGCGCGCATTTGAACACGAATCGTGGTGTCAGGCATCGAGTCGAATCGCACTTCTTCAGGCTCGAATCCGATCCGCCTGACGATGAGTCGAATCCGCTCGGAATTCACAGGGATTGAAAAACGTCCCGAGTCATCGGCAATG
>DATMBT010000274.1:0-7584 GCA_035559475.1 Gemmatimonadaceae bacterium | reverse complement strand
GGAATCGTCGCGCCGCCCGGCAGCTGGTCGTCCTGGAGGGCGACCCTCGTGAATGGTCCACGACCTCCTGCTCGGTGAGTCCCTGTCCATCGGTCGTGCTCAGCTGCGCCAGTGAACTGGTGTCATCCGGCCAATCTGCGTGCGAACCGTTGGCGCCACTGGCGTCCGACGCTGTCCAGACCCAGGCGTCGCACGATGCCGTCCACGTCGACCAGCAGGACCATGATGAGGAGGACGTTGTGCAGAAAGAGCGTCTGAAGCAGCGGCCAGCTCAACACGTGAAACGGCAGCATCACCGCGAGCCACATGCGACGGAACCAGGGTGAGCCCAGGCACAGGAGACTCAGGACCTCGAAGACCGTCACCACCGCAAACCCGACCTGCAGCAGCAGTGCGCGCGCCGGCGTCTCGAGGAACCACAGGCCGTTTGCGTTCTGCAGGTAGTCGGACGTCCGCGAGCCGTCGGCGACCATGCTGAGGATCGTGCCGTTCAGGAAGATGTCGATGCCACCGGCGAAGACGCGGCGCACGCCCGTCAGCATGTAGGTGGACAGCAACACGATCGTCGCCAGGAGCATCGCGGCCTGGTATACGGCGCCCGGCGATGGCGTCCCGCGCGTCGCGCGAATCGCGAGCGCATCGGCCGAGGGGAACACGGCCAGGATGTAGGTGAGGTACAAGGCCACCAGTTCGGCATGCGTGACTTCCGCGAAACCGAAGATCAGGCCCTGGTACAACGTCAGGACGACGCACGTCACGGCCGCGACGACCCGGTACCACGGAGTGCCTAACGCCGACAGGCCCAGCAGCACCAGGAGCAAGACCCACCAGAAACGCAGCATCGGTTCCGTATCTACGGCGGTCCAGACGCTCGCGGGCAGCCATCCCAGCACGCCGACCGGGTGAAACCACGAGGAGGGAATCGCCGCGAAGTCCGTGAGCGGGTCCTTGAGCACGTCGGCGAACCACATCCCGAAGACCCAGAGACGCAGCGCCGCCAGGTGGGTGGCAGTTGCGTTCCCGTGCAGGAGCGTGTCCCGTTTCACTGCGGCTGGTACTCGCGCAGCAGCTTACGGGAGATGCTCGCCGGGCCGGTGTAATGTTGCGCCGGCACGCTGCCGACCATGAGGCGAATCGCCTGCAGGGAGTCGGCGGGGTGTTGTGTGCGCCACGTCATGGCCACGGCGGCGAGCATGCTGTCCAGCCGCGCCATCGATTCCGCATTCTGTCCTGGCGGCGACTGTTCGATCGCGAATGCGGCCGCATCCAGCCGGGCGCGGAAGTGCCGTCCACCGGCGGGAAAGAGCTGGCCCATGAACACCCGCTCCTCGCGTCCGTCCGCGAGCACGGCGACGTAGTCGACGAACCGGGGATCGGCGGGATTCGACACCGTGTACATGTCCCACTCGGTGAGTGGATAGGTCGCGTCTCCCCGACTGGCGACGTGACCTGCCAGCATCAGCCCGAGGCTCGCGAGGATGAACAGCGCATAACGACGCGGTACAGCAGCGAAGACGGCGCCGAGGAGCGCGCGAACGGGCCAGGTCAGCAGCACGGCCAGGCCGATGTTGACGGCAGCTTCGGCGATGGCCAGGGTGGTCGACAGGACGATCGCCTCCGGTGCGTAAAGACAGCCACAACGAGTGCGTTGAGTTGTGGTTCCCGTCATCACTGGTGTCAAGGCCAATCCAGCATGGAAGGGCCGCACCGGCTCCGGTGAGCCTGACCGTCACCTGCTCCGCCTAACAAGCGTCGTTGTTGACGAAGGGCAATACCACCGTGACCAGACGTACGGCATGGTCAGGGCGAGGCGCATTCCGGGCCGGCCACTGGTCCGCAGTGTCTGGCCGTGGACCTGTCAGCGGTCTAACTTCGAGTTGCCGACTCCGGGCGGACGCCGCCACCGTGACGAGGCGAGCATGAGGGACAGCGCGAAGCCTCGACCCGTGACTGACTCGGACCAGCTTCAGAACCTGAAGGCCGCCCTTGCCTCTTCGTACCGGGTCGAACGACCGCTCGGCGAAGGTGGCATGGCGACGGTCTATCTGGCGACCGACCTGAAGCACCAACGACAGGTTGCCATCAAGGTGTTGCGCCCCGAGCTGGCGCAGTCGATTGGTCCGGAGCGATTCCTCCGGGAGATTGAGATCGCCGCCCGGCTGCAGCACCCGAATATCCTCGCGCTCCACGATTCGGGCGAAGCAGCTGGGTACCTGTACTACGTGATGCCCTTCATTGAAGGGGAGTCACTGCGCGAACGGATCGTGCGTGAGGGCGCCTTGCCGGGCAACGAGGCGATTCGCATTTCCCGCGAGGTCGCGGATGCGCTCGACTACGCGCACCGGCAGGGCATCGTCCACCGGGACATCAAGCCGGCGAACATCCTCCTGTCGCAGGGACACGCGGTCGTCGCAGACTTCGGGATCGCCCGCGCGGTGAGCGCGTCAGCCGCGCCCGGCCTGACGCAGGTCGGCATCGCCGTGGGCTCGCCAGCGTACATGAGTCCCGAGCAGGCGCTCGGTGACACCAATGTCGATGCGCGCTCCGACATCTTTGCGCTCGGCGTCGTGCTGTACGAGATGCTCGATGGGAAACCGCCGTTCGACGGTGCGACGCCGCAGGCCATCGTCACGCAGTCGCTGACCGGAAAACGCCGGAAGCTTTCGAAAGACTCGCTGGGTCTGCAGTCGGTGGTCGATCGCGCCATGGCGCGGGAGCCCAAGGACCGGTTTGCGACGGCTGCGGACATGGCGAAGTCGCTCGACGTTGCTGCGTCTGGAACACACCCCGCGTTCGCGAACCCGAGGCGTCGCCGGCAAGTGGTTGTTGCCGCGGCGGTGGTCGTGGCTGCGGCTGCGGCGTTTGCACTGTGGCCGCGAGATGACGGCATCGGCGACCCGCGCCAGTCGTTGATCATCTTCCCATTCGAGAACCGGACGGGCGACGCCTCACGCGCCTACCTCAGCGAGGCGTCGATGAACCTGCTGGGCCTCGCGGCGTCGCACTGGCGCGACCTTCGCGTGTTCGACGACGAGCGGACCGCGTCGCTGATGCGCCGGCGACAGATCGAGGCGACCGGAGAACTGGATTTCGAGGAAGCGCGATCGATGGCGCGGGAAGCACGCGTCGGCACGATGGTGATCGGAGACATCCGCCGCGAGGGTGACTCAATCGCGATCGAGGCGAAAGTGCACGACGTCTCGTCAGGCGATCGCCTGCAGCTGCGCGTGGTGCGGGCCGGGGTTGCCGACGATCCGCGGCCGAAGTTCGACGAGCTGGCCGCGTTGATTCTCGGAACCAGCGGCGCGCCACCCGGCGAGCGTCCGTCGCTCCTGGCGCAGACCACAACCTCGCTCGAGGCGTATCGGGCGTACCTCGCCGGGACGGCGGCACTGCAGCGCTTCGAGGTCGACAGCGCGAAAGCGAACCTCGATCGAGCGATTGCGATCGATTCCAACTTCGCGCTCGCGTATCTGCGGTTGCGCGATGTCGCCGGCTGGTCCAATCAGGCGGGTGACCCAACGGCGCGCCGCCGGTACGTCATGGCCGCCGAGCGATCGAGTGCATCGCTGCCGCCGCGGCTCAAGCAGCTCGTCGCGTTCCACCGCGCGTACGAAGATGGAAACCTCCGCCGTGCGCGCGCGATTGCCAATGAGTTGATCAGCCGCGATTCGACGGACGTGGAAGCGTGGTACCAGCTCGGCGAGGCCACGTACCACGATCAGTCCACTTCGTATCCGCATCCGGACACGGCCGGCAACCTGGGAACTGCCCTGAAGATTTTCCAGCGCTCCCTCGCCCTCGACTCCTCGTACGTCCTGGCGTACCAGCACATTCTCGACGCACTGAACTCCTGCGCGTCCGGGCAGGTGTGGGCCTGCCTGCCCGACTCGGCGGTCTACGGCGAGCCGGATTCGCTCACCCGGCGCTATGGAGAGGCAGCGCTTCAGCGTGCGCGGGATGAGGCGGTGGCAGCACAGCTCGAGACCGCGCGCGGGTGGGTGAGTGCGGTGCCTAACACGCCGCGCGCGCGGTACGCCCTGGTCTCCGTCCTGTACGGGCAGGACATGTTTGCCGAGGGGGATCGTGAGGCGGACATGCTGGCGCAGATTGGCGCGCCGGCGTCCGCGGGTTTGCTCAAGGCGCGCTCGATACTCGCGCGGGGTGACCCGGCTCGCGCCGCGAAGATCTACGACAGCCTGCTGGCGATATCGCCCGACAGCCTTCCGGTGGTCAACACTGGGGTCGAAATCACTGGAGGGATTGCCCTGTTGGCGGGTGGCGGAGGCCGACTGGAAGCCGCCCGACGACTGAACAGAGCCTGGCTTGCAGACATACCGCTCGATTCCGGCGTCGGACCGGGCAACCTGCGGATGTCGAAGGCGGAGCTGATTCGCTCGATCGACGCGCTTGTCGCTGCCGAGGCGGGTTTGCCCGAAGTGCGTGAGTTCGGGAGCGATTTTCAGCGCATTGCCGCCCGCAACGCCGGACGCGATACGGCCGCGTTGCGTCGATACATGACGTCCCTCGCGACGGGTTTTCTCAGTTCATTCCTTGCCACACGCGACTCATCGACGCTGAAGACGATCCTGGCAAGCGTGGATACAACGACATCATCAACGTGGCACGTCGTCGATGCGCAGTTGGCGCTCATGCGCGGTGACACGGCGCGCGCGCGGATGCGCGTGGAACGCCACTACCGCCGGCCCGAGCAGGTGGAATTTCGCGGCGACAATGGCGCGATTCGAACGTACGCGTGGGCCGACCTTCTGTCGCGACTCGGCGACCCTGGCCAGGCAGTCCGGGCGTTCGCGCTGCTCGACAGTGCCGAACGGTCGGTGCCACATCCGGGGCTCCAGGTGCGGTCGTTTGCCGAGCGCGGTGCGTTGTACCAGCGACTTGGGGATCCGGAGAAAGCAGCGGAGTTCTACCGGAAGTTCATCGATGCCTGGAAAGACGCGGACCCGGACCTGCAGCCGATGGTGGATCGGGCCCGCGCGGCCCTCGAGGCGCTGCCTAACGCCGCCCCGGTAACGCCGAAGCGACCGGGATAGATCAGTCGGAGTTCAGTTCCCGTCCGAGCATGATTCGTCGCACGCTCCAGCCAGCGCGGGGAATCCAGGTCCAGCCTTTCCTGACCGCCATGTCGTGCACCGGAGCAAACCAGCGACTCAGGTATCCGTGCGTCCTGACCTTCAGTGGCATACGCGTGGCGCGTGTCGCTTGCAACCGTAGATAATGATCCTGTGCCATGGCATGCCGTACCGCGGTCCTTGCCTGCTCGAGCCCTTCGCGTTGGTCGATCGCCGCGGCTGGGCTCGAACGGTGACGAGCCTGGGCGCGGTCGAGGATCTCGATCATGCGAGCACCCATCCGGTCAATCCCGAACTCCCGCACGACCCGCGCTCTCGCCGCCGATCCCATCGCATGGCGGCGCCCTGGAGACGTCAGTAAATCACCCAGGATCGCCGCATACTCCGCTGCTTCCGTGCGCGGCTCCGACGACTGAATCAGGACACCGCACTCCTCGGTGACGAGCTCACGCTGACCAGTAGAGTCCACGGATACGACCGGCAAGCCCGAGGCCATCGCCTCGAACAGCGTCAGGGCGATGCCCTCATACTTCGACGGCAGGAAGAAGACGTCGGCAGTCGACATCAGTTCCAGCACCTGCTCGTGAGGCAGCGCGCCTTTCAGCTGCACGGATGAACGGAGACTCGACCCCGTAATGGCGGAACGAAGCAGGCGCATGTCGGGTCCGTCGCCCACGATCCACGCCTCGAACTCGTGCCCACGGCGTCGGAGATGCTTCAAGGTGTCTGCAAGCACCAGGGGCTGTTTCTGTGCACAGATCCGTCCGGCGAACAGGATCACCGGCACGTCGGCCGCGACGCCTCGTCCGGTTCGCGAGTGCTCACGTGTCTTCGCTGGGGAAATCGCATCAGTGTCGATGTTGGTGTAGCAGACCTCGACACGCTCCGGATCAGCGCCCCGCTTCGTCATCCAGTCCTTGAGGGCGCGGGACGAGACCGCCGTGAGGTCGAGGTGCTGCTGGTGCTTCACCGACATCGCCGGATACCCGCCATCGTGCCACATGGCGTCCACCGCGTGCAGGAAATCGACGAATGACACCTCCGGACAGCGCCGACGAAGATATGGAAGCGCGCCGTACGCGAACTCGCTGTTCGAGAGAAGCACCGTCTCGACCTGGCGCGAGTGGATGAGGTACGCGAGGAATCGCGGATAGTCGGCTGGCGCCAGGAACCGCGGCAACGCAAACACATCCGGCGTCAGCGCCGTAAACCGTGACAACCACGGGTCATCGTGGAAGAGTGTCGAGGCCACGGTGACCTCCCATCCGTGACCGACGAGCTGTTGCACCAGGTCGATGTTGAACTGATCCGAACCGCCGAGCGCGTACCACGGCACGATCAGCAGCAGGCGCCGTTTGTGCTTCGCGAGCGTGTTCGGGCCGGGCCAGGCCTCGGGCAATGCATCGTCAGGCGTCCATGGCGCGGTCCCGACGACGGGAAGCGGCCGCCTCCACAACTCCGGATAGCGCTCGCGAAGCCTTGTCTGGAACGTCCGTTCGCGCACGCCCCGGTCCCAGTCCGGCCATCGCGCCCCGTGATTCTCGCGCCATCGGTACCAGATCAGCGGCTCCGCAATGGTATGGCCCCAGTACCCGGCGTTCGCGCAGCGCACCCAGAAGTCCCAGTCCTCGAGGCCATGGCGAATCTGCTCGTCGTAGCCACCCGCTGCGTCGAACACTCTCCGTCGCACGAGAACGTTCCCATTCACTACGTTCCGGCGCAGCACCTCACGCCCCAGCCCGAGTCCATCGGCACCGATCCCATGCCTGGCACCGAAGTTCACGGTCAGGGCATTCACGAACCCGCAATCCGGTTCACTGTGGAGATGCCACCAGCACTTCTCGAGGTATGTCGGTTCGATGAGGTCGTCGCTATCGAGCTGCAGTACGTAGTTCGTCCGCGCAGCGGCATACCCTGTATTCCGCGCAGCGCCTGGGCCGCGGTTCTCCGGCAGGTCGATCACCCGAATGCGTGGATCTGAATCGCGAATGCGGTCGAGGTTCGTGAGCGATTCAGCGTTGGTGGAGCCGTCGTTGACGATGATCCACTCCCACTGTTGCAGGGACTGCCGGCGTACGGATTCGACGGTCTCGAGGAAGACAGCGCCAGTATTGAAGAACGGAGTCACGATTGACACGCATGGTTCGCACGCGTCAGCCAGGGCGTAACCGAAAGTCGGGCGCCTTCTCGAGACTGGCGTGTTCGAGTAGTCGGGTCGCGTTGCGTCAATCACGGCGATCACCTGGCTGTGCGCGGTGCTGCGCGGGCGCATGACTCGAGCCTGCTCCGGAACGACCCATCAAACTCCCCCCCGCCAGACAACACGTATCTAAAAATTCAGCAGGAACTGCGCCAGCGAGCTCCTGTCGAGCGCAACCTTTCCAACGCATCGCCAGCGATGACACCGTCACGCCATGTGCACTCCACCCTCGACAGAAGAGCGTGCTGACCCTCTCGCGTGCCTGAAGATTCGCGCAGCGACAGGTTCCGC
>DATMBT010000273.1:0-2652 GCA_035559475.1 Gemmatimonadaceae bacterium | reverse complement strand
ACACGCGTCCCGGATGGCTAAGCGCGGCGAATTGGGCTGATCGCCGTTGGCAACGGTGGGCGGGGACACTCGTCTTTCCAGTGTTCCCCCTCACGACGTTTGGCCAGCACTCCCCATATGACCGTGCGAGCCCTTCATGCTCTGTTCCTGGTCCTGGTGATTGCCCTGGGAGCCTGTGGCGCCCCGGGGTCGGACGCCGTGTTCACCAAGGGCAACCCGAAGATTGCCCAGACGGACTCTGTCGCTCGCGCCTCGCGACCGGCAAAGGCAGAGGAACCGGCGAAGACCTACCAGGGCCTGTATCGGCGAATCGGTGAGGAATCGCGCTTCCAGCCATGCGCCACCACCGTTCCGCTTGTTGTCGACGGAAACTGGAACGGGCAGTTCATGCTGCGGGAGCAATTCCGATGGAATTCCGTGATGCCGGGCCAGAAGCTGTTCGGCGTTTTCACCGGCTGGATCCTGCGTGACACGGTGCGAGCTGGCCGCGGCGCGGTGGATTCTGCGTCCCCGGGCGTGCCACGTACCCGGTTTTACCTCATCAACGTCGACACCCTGAGGCCCTGGAACGACGGTGATTGCCCCGGAATGAAAGTCCCCCGATGAACACAACGACGGCGCGACTGAACCCAATCGGGTTTCCGCGATCCGTCATGGCGAGGGTTGCGCTTGCGGCGACTGCCCTCGCCTTTGCCGTCCTGTTCGCGCAGCCATTTGCGAACACGGTGAGCACCTGGTGGAATGATCCGGAAGCTGGACACGGGCTCCTGCTCGTACCCGTCGCGTTTGTCCTCGCCTGGCGACGCGGGCTCGATCCCGCGGCCAGGGCTGATCACACACTCGGCCTCTCGGTCCTTGGCGTGGCGGTGGTGGTGCGGTACGTCTCCGCGCTCGCTGCAGATCCATTCCTGTCGCGGGTGACCATGTTCCTCGCGCTCGCCGCGCTGGTCATCTACGCCTGGGGCTTGCGACAGGTCGTGGCGTGGTGGCTTCCAGCTGCGTTACTGGCGTTGTCGGTGCCGTTACCCGAAGTGGTGCTGGGATCGATTGCGCTCCCGCTCCAGCTCAAGGCTTCGAGCCTGGGTGCGGCACTGCTGTCGTGGCGCGGTCTCCCGGTTCACCTCGACGGGAATGTCATTCGACTTCCGGGCCACGACCTTTTTGTCACCGAGGCGTGCAGCGGACTTCGCTCGCTCACGGCGCTGTTGAGCATTGGCGTCCTGCTTGGTGGAGTTCTGTTGCGGCATCCGGTCTCCCGGATTGCAATCATCGCGCTGGCGATTCCGGTGGCGATCGTCGTGAACGGCGTGCGCGTGTTCGTCACGGGTTTCCTCGTCGCATTCGTGGATCCGTCGCTGGCCGACGGGTTCACGCACATCACTGAGGGGTGGCTCCTGTTTCTGGTCGCGTTCGCGATCCTGGCAGTCATCACCCTCGGTGTGGTCCGTATCGAAAGGCGCGTCCTCGAGACGAGTGATTCACATGCGTGAGGCACGCCTCTTTGCCCCGGCCGCGATCATGGCTGCCGGCTGTCTCCTGCTGCTTGGCGTCAGGCGCCAGTACCAGGTCTCGCTGGAGGATCCGCTGCGCGCCATGCCGGTTGCGCTGGCCGGCACGGAAGGGAGGGACAAGAACATGACTGAGGAGGAGCGTCGAGCGACGGCGGTTACCGACTACGTGTTCCGCACCTTTGGCCCTGATTCGGCAGCCGAGTTTTCGCTGTATGTCGGCTATTACCAGAAGCAGGCGACCGGCCGCTCAATACACTCTCCCCGAAACTGCCTGCCCGGAGTTGGTTGGCAAACCGTTCAATCGGGGAAGGCGAGTGTAATCATCAACGGCGACACCCTCACCGTGAACCGGTACATCCTCGCGAACGGGCCAAGCCAGGCGCTGGTCTACTACTGGTACCAGGGCCGCGGCCGAGTCGCGCATAACGAATACACGGTGAAGTGGGACCTGCTGCGCGACGCCGTAGCCTACGGTCGGTCTGAGGAAGCGCTCGTGCGCGTCGTTGTGCCTATTCGGCGGGCGCCGGGCTACACCACCGAAGCCTGGCGTCAGAGAATCGATGCCGCCGAAACCATCGCCCGGGCGGCAGCGACCGAGATGATTCCAAGACTGCAGAGCGCGCTTCCGTCATGGAAGGATGGGCGACCCGTCAGGGGCTAGCACGGTCACCAGAGGGGCACCACAAGCTCAGCCTTGCTGGAACGACATTAGTAAAGTATAAGACGAGTATGGAGACGGTGCGTACGCTGGTGTCGGCCCAATTGCTGGTCACGGCTTTCCTTGCCGTCCTGCTCTGGGCTCTCAATGCGCGGCTGCACAGGGCGGAGTACAATCGCTGGTGGGTGGCGGCATGGACGACCTTCGCACTGTTCCTCGCCGTCGGTCGCCTGACGATCACCTTCCCGCCGGGTTGGAACCTGGTTCAGGAGGGCGTTGTCCTGCTGGCGACGCTCCTTGGATTCGCGGTGGCTCCGTTACTGATGTTTGGCGCCGAGAGTTTCCGGTCACCGAGTGCGATGACGCGGCGTACTGCGTACTTCGGGATCGGAGTCGCGCTTGTCCTCGGCGCCGCGACGTTTGCGGTTTCGCTACGGTGGTTAGCGGAGCCGTTCCTCGGTTTCGCCTTCCGCCAGAGCATGC
>DATMBT010000272.1:0-2258 GCA_035559475.1 Gemmatimonadaceae bacterium | reverse complement strand
GTTCCACGTGGTCACGTGCAGTTCGGCAAGGGCCGGGATATCGGCCGCCACCGCGTCGCGAAAGATGATCGAGTCGAGTGATTCGCCCCGCTCGCGCAGGTGACGTGCGTTCGCCTCACCGGTTGGACGCGACAGCGCGTTGAACCGACGCTGCAGGTCTGCGAGGCCTCGCTTGAGCCGATCGATCGACGTGACAGGCGGCAGTGCGTATTCCTCGACGCGAACCAGGTCGGCGTTCCCTCGCAGGTCGCCGTACTTGTACGACAGTCGAAGCGTGCGTCCATCGAGACGTCCGTCGATGTGAAAGGGTTGTGCCTCGCCGTCCGGTCGGACGTGTTCACCTTCGAGCTGCACGGCGCCGGTGTTCGCGTCGAACGAGCCATGGCGAATGGGTGCGTTCTGACGGCCGGGATTCGCGACCCCGCGAACCACTCCATCCTGCTCGACGATATCGAGCAGGACCTCGTCAGGCTTTCCCCAGCGTCCGGTGATCAACGTGGCAGTCTCGTGTCGTTTTCAGGCCTGCCAGGATTCGTCGGCCGTCGGGCCGTAGATGGACGGTACCGGCACATCCAGCAGACGGAGATACACGGTCATCTGTCCGCGATGGTGGCTCAGGTGACTGATGTGCTGCCGCACCACCACGCGTCGTGGGGCGGTGAACAGGACGTTGCGATTCATCTTGAGTGACCACGAGACGTCGTAGTCAGAGTCCTTGGCCTTCGCGATCGCCTCGCGCGACTTCCGCACGTTTTCGTCGAAGGTGTCGAGGAGCGATGCCGTGTTCTGGTTGCTGTAACCGCCACCGGCGGCCAGGTCCAATTCGGTGCTGCTCAGGACCTGGGCGATCCAGCCGGGGAGCGTAGCCAGGAGCTGCGCCAGATGAGCTACCGAAAATGACTTCGGATGCGGCTTCCACTGAGGCTGGTCGTCAGGCACTCGCTCGAGCACGCGACGCGTGGTGGCCATCTCCTGGTCGAATTCGGGGAGCAGCGAGTCGGCAATGGTCATCGTTTCCTCTCCTTGAAACCGTCCTGACTTGAATCAACGAAATCGTCCATGCCTCAGCAAGAAATCGCGTCGTGACTGGCTTGTAAAATCGACGGTTGGGGCCGCCAGTGTCATGGTCGGCGCACTGAATGCGGAGCCATCTGCAACGACGCGATGTGCGAGAGCAAAGGGTGGTCGCGAGTCCGGTCCTTCGGCCTAACGCCAGGCGTTCATCGGCCCGCGCGATGGGTGTCGGCGGCAGATCATCCAGACCGCTGCGGTCCCCAGGGACAGGGCCATCAGGTGTGGGATATGCGTGACGAGGTCCGGCGCAATAAGCCGCTGGACGACCAGCGGACTAACAGAAATCAGGAATACTCCGTTCAATAAATCAGGTACGGCAGACGCCGGGTGAAAGACCACCAGGTTGGCTTGCACCCAATTGGCGCCGAGATGTAACCCGATCGGCAAAGCAAGACCGCCACTGCGAATCGCTGACCAGCCGAATAGGAGCCCGGCAAGTGCCGGCATTCCGAAGTGAAATACCGCGCCCATGCCCCAGTAGTCAGATCCAATGAGGTGATACGCGCCGAAACAGGTCGCCGACAGAATTATCGCCGCACGATCGCCGGCGACCTTCCGCAGCGCCAGCAATCCAACACCACGGAACAGCAGCTCTTCGGCGAGCACCATGCTCGCGACCACTGGAAGGCCAGAGAGTGCATCCAGGACTCCAGAGAGTCCGTTGAATTGCCACGGAGCGCCGACGGCGGTGGCTTGCAAGCTCGCTATGACGAAGTAGATCGCAACGCCGACAAGCAGGCCTGAGCCGAACATGCCGAGCCGGCTTCGGTTGACCGGCAAGCCGAGCGCCGCGAGCGATTCTCCGCGTTGTCGCAGGAGAAGGGCGGACCAACACAGCAGGAGTCCGCCAGACACCGCACTCACCACTCCCATGGCGACGCGCGGACTCACGACGCCGAGCATACCGGCCAATGCACTACCACCCGCCACGCCCACGACGAAGCAGGCCGCCGCACCAACCACAAACGCCACGACCAGCGAGATGGGATGTTTCACGAGGAGCATGTCAGCTGCGATTGGTGTCTGGTGACGGCGCCTAACGTGGCGGAGCCGACCGCTGTCTCGCCAGTTCGGACCGGAACTCTGCCTCCTTGGTCGTCACCAGGCTGCGGTAGCCGGCCGAATCCACGAAGGCAGCACGCACCCCCTGCTGCAACTGTTCGTACTTGGCCGTGAGACCGAAG
>DATMBT010000271.1:0-4932 GCA_035559475.1 Gemmatimonadaceae bacterium | reverse complement strand
GGCCCGCCACAAAACATGCGTCCCGCACGAGTTCGGCGCAGACGCGATGATCCGGGTGGCGTCCGAACGGCGATGGCGCAGTCGTTATGACGATCGACGGCCGGAGACGCCGGATGACCCTGGCCACGGCGAGTCTCGTCTCGGGGACATTCGTCAGGCCGCTGTCCGGCATCCGGAGATTCTCCCGAACTGACACCTCCAGGATCGAAGCCGCGCGGGCGGCCTCTTCCATTCGAAGCTCAACCGAGCCGCGACTCGCCATCTCACCCGCGGAAAGGTCAACGACACCTGTGCGGTACCCCTGGCGTGCCGACTTCAACAGCGTACCGCCGCACGTCAACTCGGCGTCGTCGGGGTGGGGAAAAATGGCGAGCAGGTCCACTCTAGACATGCGGGGAATGTAAGGCGCGTTTCGTTGTGACGGGCCGAAGCGCAGGGAAACGAATAACCTGACCACCCCGTTAAGGCATCATTACGAAAGGATGATGGTCGGTTCGCAAAGTGGCCGGACATCACAGCTTCAGGCACGCGATCGGAGCCAGGTACCGAACCTCGGGGGATGCTGCCAGTCGAGCCATGTCAGGCCGTCGGACAACTTACCGAGGCACTTCAGGTGTCTAACCCCGCCGAAAGCGTAGTCGCTCCAGGTTTTGCTCGCAGGACCGGAATCACCAGTTGAAAAACGCGGTTTGTCGCCGGCCGCCCCCAATTCCGACGAGGTTTCGATCATGCGTTTCCTTCGTACGCGCCGGGCCCTGATAGCAGCCATCCTGCTGCTCGTCGTGGTACCTGCGACTTACCTGCTCGCGCGGGACAAGCCGACCAGTGAAAACTCGCTCGTCAGCACGGTGAAGCGCGGCGACTTCACCGTGACGGTGACGACGTCGGGCGAGCTGCGCGCTCCGAAGTTCGTCCAGGTCCAGCTCCCACCGAACGCCATGACCGCCCAGGTCTTCAACGGTATGAAGATCCTGTCCCTCGTGCCCGAGGGAACGGTCGTGAAGGAAGGCGAAAAGGTGGCCGAGATCGATCGCTCCCCGCTGGCGACCAAGCACACCGAAGTCACGCTCTCGCTGCAGAAGGTCGAGGCCCAGTACGAGCAGGCGATGCTCGATTCGACCCTCAACCTGGGCAAGGCGCGCGAGGACATGAAGACGATGGAGCTGTCGCTCGAGGAAAAGAAGATTGCGAAGGAGCAGGCCGTCTACGAAGCGCCGTCCGTGAAACGCTCGGCCGAGTTGGACTACGAGAAAGCCGAGCGCGCGATGGCGCAGGCCAAGGTCGACTACAAGACGAAGACCGAGCAGGCGATGGCGAAAATGCGTGAAGTCGGCGCCGATCGGGATCGCCAGCGCAACCTGCTCAAGAACATCATGGACGTGATGAGCGGGATGACGATCACGGCGCCGGCGCCGGGGATGGTCATCTACGTGAAGGAGTGGAACGGCAAGAAGAAGACGGTCAACTCCACGGTCAGCCCGTGGGATCCGACCGTGGCAACGTTGCCCGACCTGTCGATCATGGAATCGCTCACCTACGTCAATGAAATCGACGTCCGGAAGCTGCGCGTCGGGCAACAGGTGAAGGTGACGCTCGACGCCGATCCGTCGAAGGAACTCGTCGGCACGGTGAAGCAGGTGGCGAACGTCGGCGAACAGCGGCCTAACGCGGACGCCAAGGTCTTCGAGGTAGTCGTCAACATCGAGAAGCCTGACACGTCGCTGCGCCCGGGCATGACCACGGGGAACAAGGTCGAGACGCAGTCGCTCAAGGACGTGCTGTTCATCCCGCTCGACGCCCTGGTGGTCGAGGACGGGGTCCCGGTCGTGTTCAAGCAGGACGGCAACCGCGTCATCAAGCAGGAAGTCGCCACCGGCGCGATGAACGACGACGAGGTCGTGATCGTGAAGGGCCTCGAGGAAGGCCAGACAGTGCTGCTGTCGCCGCCACTGAACCGGAACGAACTGGTTGTCGAACGCCTGCCTGGCAGTGAGAACATGCCGGCGCCCGGAGCGAGCGGTGATACCGCGCAGCGGCAGACCGTCCCGCCGCCGACGGCCGGGGAGAAGAAGGGCGCTACCGGGGGCGAGAAGAAGGCAATCCCGCCGGCCAAACAGGAGTCGAAGGGCCCGCCGATCGCTGCGCCCGTCAAGAAGGGCTGAGCGCGATGTTTGACACGTCGTCCTTCGCGGCGCTTCGCGCACAACTCACCGCGCATGTGCTGTTCGGTATGCGCACGGCCGCCGAAGCGGTCGTGCATAACAAGTTGCGTGCCGGATTGACCTCGCTCGGCATCCTGTTCGGCGTTGCCTCGGTCATCGCCATGCTCGCCATCGGCCGTGGTGCCAAGCAGGAGATCCTCGCCCAGATGCAGCTCCTGGGCTCGAACAACATCGTCATCACGCCGCTGGAGGAGCAGAAAGAGGGTCAAGCCAAGGAAGAACCGGAGGCGGGCAAGAAGGAGGTCAAGCGGTACACCCCGGGACTCAGCTATCGCGACGTAGAGGCCATCCACCGCATGGTACCGGGCGTGGACGTGGCGAGCGCGGAGATTGTGGTGAACACCACCATTACGCGCGAAGGGCGCCGGCGGTCAGGAAAGGTGGTCGGCGTGGACACGACGTACTTCCGCCTGACGAATGAGGCGCTCAGCGATGGAGCGTTCTTCAGCCCGTACCAGATCGAGAAAGGCCGGCCGGTGGCGATCATCGGCTACGGCGTGCGGACGCGATTCTTCACGACCGAGGAACCGGTTGGCCGCACCATCAAGGTGGGCGACTCATGGCTCACGGTGGTCGGCGTCCTCAAGGATCGCCGGGTCAGCAACGAGACCGCTCAACGACTCGGAATCCGCGACCCGAACATGGATGTGTACGTCCCGGTGCGAACCATGCTGCTCCGCTACCGCGATCGCGCACAGCTCAGCCAGAAGGACGTTCAGGAAGCAAGTCGCGGTGGTGGCGAGGGCATGATCATCATCGGTGGGCAGGACCCCACAGCGAACGAGAGCGAAGAGGAGCGTGCGGAACGCACGAACCTCAACCAGCTCGATCGGATCATCGTGCGGGTGCTGGAGTCTGACAAGGTTCCGGCCGTCGCGGAGCTGTTGCAGCGGATGCTCGCGCGCCGGCACAACCAGGTGATCGACTTCGAGATCACCGTACCGGAACTGCTCCTCCAGCAGGAGCAACGCACGCGCACGATCTTCAACATCGTCCTCGGTGCGATCGCGTCGATCTCGCTCATCGTGGGCGGGATCGGGATCATGAACATCATGCTCGCGTCGGTGCTCGAGCGCACGCGCGAGATCGGTGTGCGGCGCGCCATGGGCGCGACGCAGAAGGACATCCTGTTCCAGTTCCTGAGCGAGGCGGTCATCATCAGCGTGGCGGGCGGACTGGCCGGCATCATCGTGGGCGGGCTGCTCAGCTTCGGGATCGAGCGATTCGCCGACATCAGGACACTGGTCTCGTACATCTCCATTGCCGTCGCCTTTGGCGTGTCGTTCACAGTGGGCCTCGTCTTCGGCATTGTGCCGGCGTGGCGCGCGGCCAAGGCGGACCCGGTCGTCAGCCTTCGATACGAGTAGCCATGACAAAAAACTTGGTACTGTTTGCGTTGGTGCTGGGTGCGGGGCAGGTGGGCGCCCAGGGGGCACCAGCAACCACCGGTCAGCCGCTCACGCTGCAGCAGGCGATCGACCTGGCGCAACGCGGCAGCTTCCAGGCGGGCGCCGCGTTAGGCTCGCGCGACGCCGCGCGGGGGCGAGACCGCGCCTTCGACTCGAGGCTCCTCCCGCAGATCTCGCTGGTGGGGAACATGCCCGTCTACGACCGCTTCATCCAGGGCGTCACCCAGCCGGACGGGAGCACGCGGTTCGTGCCAGTCCAACAGACACGCGCCGACGTCAGCATGCTGGTGACGCAGCGGGTCCCGCTGACGGGAGCCACGGTGACGATGAGTTCACGCCTGAACCAGTTCCAGAAGAGCCAGACGGATTTTGCCGACGCGCAGAAATCATGGAACTCGACGCCGTTCAGCCTGTCGATCAGCCAACCCCTCATGCGATCGAACAACATCGCGTGGGACCGCGAGCTGAACGGGCTGCAGGCGGACGTCGCCGAGCGCCAGTTCCTCGAGGCGCGCGAGGAAATCGCGCTGCAGGCGTCGAACGCGTTCTTCGACTTCTATGCGGCGCAGGTGGCGCTCCGCAACCAGACGACAAACGCCGCGACGAACGACACGCTCTACCGGCTCAACCAGGGTCGTTATGAGGTGGGAAAGATCAGTGAAAACGACCTGCTGCAGAGCGAGCTGGCGTTGCTGCGTGCCCGGGCCTCGCTGGACGGCGCCCGTCTCGAGTACGATCGCGCCCTGGCGGCGCTCCGGCTCTCGCTGAACGTGCCGGCCGACGCTCCGCTGGAGATCATGGTGACGCCTAACGTGGCTGAAGTGACCATCGACACGCTGGTCGCGGTCACGCAGGCGTTGCGCAACACGGCGACGGTGCGGGCGCTCGACCTGCAGGATGCGAGCGCCAGGCGGGCCGTGTCGGAGGCGAACCTCAACAGCGGGCCCGGGGCGACCCTGAACGCGTCGTACGGTTACAACGCGACCGGCGCGTTTGTGAACGACGTGTACCGTGACCTGCAACCGGCGCAGCAGCTGTCGCTCAACGTGCAGGTGCCGCTGATCAGCTGGGGCGCCCGCTCGGGCGACCGGCAGGCCGCGGCGGCGGAGCTGACGCGGGTGCAGAACACCTCGCGCGTCGCGCGCGAGCAGGTTCGCCAGGATGCACACTTCGCGGCGTTGCAGGTGTCACTCTCCCGCCGACAGCTGGCCATCGCCGCGAAGGCAGACACGGTGGCGCAGAAGCGGTTCGAAGTGGCGTACAATCGTTATGTGATCGGGCGGATTGACGTTGACCAGCTC
>DATMBT010000270.1:0-11295 GCA_035559475.1 Gemmatimonadaceae bacterium | reverse complement strand
TTCGTGGTAAACAAGGCTGACCGGCCCGGCGCTGAACGCGTCCGCAACGACATCGAACTCATGCTCGGCATGCGTCACGGGCTGGCCGTGGAGTCAGCGGGACACCACGGCGTGGACCTGAAGGCGATCGCGAATCCCGGGAAGGCCGCTCGTGAGGCGGCCCGGAAGGACGACTCGGCCACCTGGACCCCCCCGGTCATCCTCACCGTGGCGCACAAAGGGGATGGCGTGCCGGAGCTGGTGACCTCCCTCGACCGCCACCAGCACTATCTTGATGAGAGCGGCGCGCTGCGGGAGCGCCGTCGCCGCCGGCTCAGGGAGCAGGTCATGGATGTCGCCGAATACCGGTTGCATCGGCGATTGTGGAACGACCCCGCCGTCCAGGCGTTCATCGACACCAGCCTGCCCAGGATTGAGGGTGGCGAGGTATCGCCGTACGGCATCATCGACGAATTGTTGATCAAGGCTGCGCCAGCCATAGCAAGGACATCGCCATGACGTCACTGCATGAATTGAACGAGCAGGAACGCGAGCGGCAGGAGGAGATCGAAAGACTCCGCGCCGAGGTCGCCAAGTGGCGTGCTCGTTATGCGGCCGCCGAGAAGCGCGACATCGCGTTCGTGAACTCGGAGGGGGATGTCGAGCCCGTGTACACGCCGCTCGACGTCGAGCACCTGGACGCGTCGGCGTTGCCGATGCCCGGCGAATATCCGTACACGCGCGGCATCCATCCGTCGGGGTATCGCGGGCGGCTGTGGACCATGCGCCAGTTCGCAGGCTTTGGCAGCGCGCGCGACACCAACGAGCGCTTCAAGTTCCTGCTGGAGCACGGGCAGACGGGCCTCTCCACGGCATTCGATTTCCCGACCCTGATGGGCTACGACTCCGACCATCCGCGCTCGGAGGGTGAAGTCGGGAAGACCGGCGTCGCGATCTCGAGTCTCGACGACATGGAGACCCTGTTCGACGGCATCCCGCTCGACAAGGTCTCGACGTCGATGACCATCAACGGACCGGCGGTGATCCTGTTCTGCTTCTATGTCGCGGCGGCGGAAAAGCAGGGCGTGTCGTCGAAGGCGCTGCGTGGCACCGTGCAGAACGACATCCTCAAGGAGTACATGGCGCAGCACGCGTGGTGTTATCCCATCGAGCCCGCGCTGCGCCTGATCGTGGACCTGTTCGAGTGGGGCGCCGAACATGCGCCGCAATGGAATACGATCTCCATTTCCGGGTACCACATCCGCGAGGCCGGTTCGACCGCGGCACAGGAACTCGCCTTCACGCTGGCCAACGGGTTCACGTACGTCGAGCGCGGCGTGGCGCGAGGGCTGGATGTTGACCGCTTTGCGCCCCGGCTCTCGTTCTTCTTCGACATTCATAACGATTTCTTCGAGGAAATCGCAAAGCTGCGCGCCGCGCGCCGCATCTGGGCGCGTCACATGCGCGACCGGTACCGCGCGAAGGACCCCCGGTCCTGGACGTTGCGATTCCACTCGCAGACGGCGGGCGTAACGCTCACGGCGCAGCAGCCGATGAACAACATCGTGCGCGTGGCCTACCAGGCGTTGGCCGCGGTGCTGGGCGGCACGCAGTCGCTGCACACGAATTCCATGGACGAGACGCTGGCGCTGCCGACGGAAGAGGCGGTGCAGGTGGCCCTTCGCACGCAGCAGCTCCTCGCCTACGAGACCGGTATTCCCAACGTGATGGATCCGTTAGGCGGTTCGTATTACATCGAGGCGCTGACGGAAAAGCTCGAGAAGGAAGCCGAGGAGATGTTCACGGCGATCGAGGAGCAGGGCGGGGTCGTGCGCGGGATCGAGCAGGGGTGGTTCCAGCGCCGCATCGCGCAGTCGGCGTCGCGCCAGCAGTGGGAGATCGAGCAGCGCCGGCGGCTGGTGGTGGGCGTGAACGAGTTCGTGACGGACGAACCGGAGCTCACGATCCCGGTGCTGCGGGTGGGTGCTGAAGTGGACCGCGATCAGCGGCAGCGGCTTGCTGGCCTCCGTGCCTCACGCGACCCGGTGTTGGTTCGGGAGCGCCTCGATGCCCTCCGTTCGGCGGCATCGACCGAAGCGAACCTGATCCCGTTCATCCTGGATTGTGCGCGCGCGAGAGCGACGCTGTACGAGATCCGGCACGCGATGGAGCAGGTGTTCGGCGCCTACCGGGAGCCGGTGTTCTTCTAGGAGCAGGTATCGAGTTCAGACACGTCAGGGTGACTCAGGGCCTGCCGCACACCTCCATGAGACCGTGATGGAAACCACCGAGCCTGAAACCTGTGCGTATGAAGTTGACGCGGCCTATCGCATCGTGGCAGTCGATGCGCGCTGGTCGGAGTTTGCGGTAGCCAACGACGCGCCTGAGCTGGCATCTCCTTCCGGGTACCTCGGCCTCTCGGTCCTGGACTGCATTGCGGATTCAACCACTGCGATGCTGTACGAGCGACTTTTTCGCCAGGTACGCGAAACCAGAAGCCCTGTCGCGTTTCCGTTTCGCTGCGATTCGCCGACGCGCCGACGACTCCTGAACATGAATATCGAGCGATTCGATGGGGGACTGCGGCTCGAGACCACCGTCATCAGCCTTGAAGTGCGCCCACCAATGGCGCTGCTTGGTCGGCTTCGCGATTCCAATGGGGTACTGCTGCGGGTGTGCGGTTGGTGCAGCTGTGTGGATGTCGACGGTCGCTGGTGCGAGGTCGAGGATGCAGTGCGGATTCGTCGGCTTTTTGATCACGACCTGCTCCCGCCGGTGACACACGTGATGTGTCCACCGTGTCATGAAAAATTGACGCGCAAGTTTGGTCTCGCTTAGCGCTCGAGTGACTCAACCGCGCGCGCACGCCATGATCAAACCACTCCTGTTCGCGCTCGCGGTCTCCGGCAGTTGCCAGAGTCCGACCCAGACGAAACCGGCCACGTCGCTCGACGAGTTCGGTGCGCATCTCGAGTCGCTGCGCGCAGCGGGGCACATCCAGGCGTTAAGCGCCGTCATCTCGAGGGATCAAACGATCGCCTGGAGTGGCTCCTTCGGCGGAACCGACGGCGTGCCCGGTAAAGTCGGCGATACGACGGTCTTTCACCTCGCGTCGCTCACCAAGCCACTCGCCAGCACCGTGATTCTCCAGCTCGTGGACGAGGGCAAGGTCTCGCTGGACGATCCCGTCACCCGCTATGGCATCAACCTTCCGGGAACGGTTCTCGTCAGGCACCTGATGAGCCACACGTCCGAGGGTGTGCCGGGGACCCGGTATGCGTACAATGGCGACCGTTTCAGCCTGCTCGACGCCGTGATTGCGCAGGCCGCGGGCAAGTCGTTCGCCGAAGCGGTCCAGGAGCGCATCATTGCGCCGCTCGGACTGAAGCACATCGCGCCGACGCCGCAGTCGGCGGCGTTTGCGGCCAGTGGTCTCGATAAGGCGACCTATCTCGCGAACGTCGCGCCGGGCTACACGTGGAACGGCGAACGGTACGTGCCGACCCCGTACCAGACCGCGTTCAGCACAGCGGCCGGGCTCACCGCCTCAGCGCGCGACTACGCGGCGTTCTCGATGGCCATGGATCGCGACGCATTCCTCAGGCCCGCAACGAAGGCGCTCGCCTGGACGCCGGTCGTCAGCCCCTCGGGCGAAACCTTTCCGTATGGACTCGGATGGTTCGCGACGGACTACAAGGGTGTCCGCGTCATCTGGCACTACGGATATTGGACCGCCTCGTCCACGCTCGTGATCAAGATTCCGACGCAGGGACTCACGTTCGTCCTGCTGGCGAACACCGACGGGCTGTCGGCTCCCTATCCGCTCGCCTCCGGGAAGCTTGATTCGTCGCCGTGGGCGCGGGAGTTTCTCGAGACCTTCGTGATTGCGAAGCTGCCGTTGCCTTGACGGATCGATCCGGACAGCAGGGCGGTCGAATTCGTGTCAACAAAGCAGTCCGTCAGGCGGCAGTGGTGTTTTATGCTGACCGGCCCGAAACCGAATAGGCAAGTCTGGGGTAGGGAATTAGACTGACCATGCAGAATCGGTGCTGCGTGGTCTGCTTGTTTAGTTTTTTGCTGACCGCTCTGATGTCCGTTAGGCGGCTGTCTGCATTCTATGGCTGCAGCAGAGGCGAAGTTATGGTCAGAATTCAGCGTTTCGTCTTCATCGTGCTCTGGCTCTCCGCTTCCTCCGCGCTTGCCGGCTGCGAACAACACTCTGCCGCATCATCCGATGCGCAGCGTGAGCTTGATAAGAAGCTTGTTCGCCGCTGGATCGATGTCGGGTTTAATCAGCGTACCGTCACCGTCGTCGACGAGGTCTTCAAGGATAGCGTTGCAATTAATGGCGTCGTCATCCCTCGTAATGGGCTGAAGGCGAGCATGAGCCAGCACTTTGCTGCCTTTCCTGATCTCCACGTCACGATCAGTGCCGTCATCGCCGAAGGAAAAAGTATTGGTGTCTGGTATGCTGCTGTGGGCACGCATAAAGGACCGTTTAACGGTGCCTCTCCAACTGGCAAGATTCTGACCTGGAAAGGCGTCGACTTATTCAGTTTTCAAGACGGCAAAGTCTCTGAAGCTACGTTCCTGTCCGAACTTCCGACGCTGCTCAGCGCTGTTGTGAAATGACCGTAAGAAACTCGCAGCTCATGTTTGTGGCCGTGCGAATGCGGATCGTCACGACTCTGGTGTGTCTCGCGACAACGGAAATCGGAGCGCACAAACGTGGCGACCTCCATCGGATTCGGCACGCTGCCCGTCGCAATGGGGCGCGTTGGATGAGCGCGGGGCAGGAAATCTCAAGAGCCCTGAATCGGTCTTACGCGCTGCACAGCTGATTCGCACAGGCGAGGTAGTCGAGCTCGCACACGTATTGTCGGCCGACCTGCCAATGAACGCCTCTCGCCAGTTCGACGTTCATACGAAGCGGACGGTAATGAATCCGCTGTCCCACAGTGGCTCAGGCCCGAGGCCATGGTGGTTCTCCGCTCCTTGCGCCGCACTGCCCGTTCGCGCGGCCTAACGTGCGTTGCAGCTGGCGGCCGAGCTATGGTACGCGCGGAGGCACTCGCTTTGCTCGTGTCCACCGCGCGATCTTGTCGGATCCGCCTGCAGCTGAACGCTATCCGTTAGACAGCCCATCCAACCCCTGGCGGACATGATGCGCGGTTCAACAGTCGGCAGCGTCTTCTTGGGTTCGCATTTGTCTTGAGTGTCGTCGCTTCCGCAGGGCGCAGGATATCTGATGTTCGCCAATCCCTGCCGGCTGGCGATCAGCGAACCACGATACGCCCCTGCATCTTCGGGTGCAGCGAGCAGAAGTAGTCGAACGTCCCCGCCTTGGTGAGCGTCGTGCTGAAACGCTGATCAGAGTCGAGCACCGGCGACGTGAACCGGCCCTGTATGTTCACGATCAGGTGCGGCACGTCGTCGTTGTTGATCCAGGTCACCCTGGTGCCAGGTTTCACTGTGAGCGCAGCGGGGTTGAACTGGAAATTGTCGATGCCGATCTCGTTCGGCCCGAGCACAAGGGCTTTGCGCGACGTCTGGCGTTTCATCATCGCTTCGTGCGTCGCGGCCTCGAAGGCCGGCGGCTCGCCGGAGAGCGTAGCGTCGACCAGCGCGAGCGCCGAGCGGCCGGGGATGAACGTGACGTCGGTGATGCCGAGAACGCTCTTGAGACGCTCCGGGTTCACCGTCATCGGCCCGGGCGAGGGTGCCGTGCCGGGCGCGGGCTGCGGAAACGCAGTCGACATGGCCGTGTGAAATGACACGTTGCCCTCGACCTTCTGCATGATCTTGTGAATGTGCCCGTTGAGCACCGTCACCGAGCCAAAACGTCTCACCAGCGCCAGCGCCAGCTCCGAATCGTCGGTGCCCCAGCCCCACTCCGGGTACACGGTCCACAGCGGCACGTGCGCGAAGAGGACGATCGGCGTACTGCTCGAGAGCCCGCTCACGTCCTGCTTCAACCAGGCGATTTGCTCGGCGCCCAGTGAGCCCAGCCCACCCGCCTTGAGATTGAGCACGTTGACGAGGCCCACGAAGTGCACGCCCGAGTGGTCGAAGCTGTACCACCCACCGCCGCTGGTGCCCTTGCCGTACCGTTGCAGGTACGACGCTCCGTTGTCGGTGGCGACGTCGTGCTCGCCGGGCACGTAGAAGATGCGATCGCTGGTAACGCCCTTGAGCACCTCGCGGGCGGTATCGAACTCCTCGGCCTTGGCGAGCTGCGTAATGTCACCCGTGTGGAGCACGAACGCAGGCCTGTGCGGCAGCGCGTTGAGCCGGTCGACGGCTTGCTGGAGCGTCGCCGTGACGTCCTGGTTCGCGTCCTTGCTGAACCCGATGTGGCTGTCGCTGATCTGCGCGAAGAAGATGCTCTTCAGCTCGGCCTCGCTCAGAGAGGGGATGCGGCTCATGGCGAACGACGTCAGCACGCCGCGCGAGAGGCCCCATGCCGTAGCTGTTCCCGCCCAGGCCATACACCGCAGGAACCCGCGCCGGTCGATCCCATCGTCGCTGGCGTCGTGGAGAATGATCTTGTCGTTTCCGTCGTTGTGCCGGCTCATGGCCCGTCTCCCCAGAGTAAGTGGTTCGCGGATAAGACTCGCCAATTAGACTTTCTATTCCCGGGAATATTTCCCCGGCGTGCGAAGTCTTGTTGGTATGTCCCGTACCTCCCTCGCGGCGCGAGCCCACCGGAAGACGATGTCGCAGTCGGATGTCGGACAATTCGAGACCAAAGTCCTCCCCTATCTGGACGACGCGTACACGCTCGCGCGCTACCTGATGCGCGACGAACACGACGCGCAGGACGTGGTCCAGGATGCCGCGCTGCGCGCCTTCCGCCACATCGCATCGCGTCGCGATGAGGACGCCAGGGCGTGGCTGCTCGCCATCGTGCGCAACTGCTGCTACACCTGGTTGAATGCGCGGCAGGCGGACCGTGCGAGGCGCGCCGAGCCAGGGGCGGAGTTCGACGTCGCCGACCCGCGCGGGGCGGACGAGCTGGCGATGCGCACGTCGGAGCAGGCGCGCGTCGAGTCGGCACTGGCACGCCTGCCGCTCGAGCTGCGGGAAGTGGTGGTGCTACGCGAGCTCGAGGAGCTGTCCTATCGTGAGATCAGTGACATCGTCGGGGTTCCCATGGGCACGGTGATGTCTCGGCTGTCGCGGGCGCGCGCTCGCCTGGCCGCGATGCTCGGCGCACGCGCCGAGGAGGCGAACTGAGATGACCTGCGCCGAATGCCGGGACGCGCTGGACGCGTTTGCCGATGGCGAGCTGTTGCCCGAGGAGATGGAGTCCGTGCGTGCGCACCTTGGCTCGTGCGCTGCGTGCGCCGAGCGCTCGCGCGGCGTGTCGGAGCTTTCGCAGCTGCTCAAGAGCAATCTCGTACGCTATCCAGCGCCTGACGTGTTGAAGGCGCGCGTGCGCGCGGATGTGTCGGCGGCCGCAAGCGGGCCGTCCGCGCACCCGCTCCGCGCGGTGCGGGCGACGTCGGCTTGGGTGCGGATGGCGGTGGTCGCGGGTTTCACGGCGGTGGCGAGCAGCCTGATCACGCAGGGCATCGTGCGATCATCGGCGCCGGACTCGGTGAGCGACCAGGTGTTCGTCAGTCATATCCGTTCGCTGATGCCGGGGCATCTGACGGACGTCGCGTCGACCGCGCAGCACGAGGTCAAGCCGTGGTTCAACGGCCGCGTCGATTTTGCGCCGGCGGTGCCGAACCTCGATTCCGCTGGGTTCCCGCTGCTCGGAGGGCGGCTGGACTATGTGGACGGACATCCGGCGGCGGTCGTGGTGTACGGCCGGCGGAAGCACATCATCAGTGTATTCTCATGGCCGGTGGCGGGTAGCGACCTGCCGGCGATGTCGTCCACGCGAAACGGCTATCATGTCGTGCATCAACGGCAGGGCGGGATCGACCAGTGGCTGGTGTCGGACGTGAACGGCGCCGAGCTGGAGGACCTTGCGCGGCGGCTGCGGGCGGCTCGGTAGGTCCGGCGGCGTTGGTCAGCGCTGGCTGCTGGCTAACGGACGCCGAGGCTGACGAACGATCTACAAACCGTTAGGCATCACAGGCATGGCCTGATCAACCCGTGGTGGAGGCGTTGCAGCTGGCGGTGGAGCTATGGAACACGCCGAGGCACTCGCTTCGCTCGTGTCCACGGCGCGATCTTATTGGGTCCGCCGCAGCTGAACTGCTATCCGTTAGGCCGCACGCGCACTCCATCAGGGATCCAAAAGGCCGGTGTCATACCATGCGCATCGTTATCGGCGGCTTGCCATGCGCAGGTGGCGACTGGATTTCAGGGCTCCAGGAGTGGGCGCAAACGATGGATTCCCGAAAAACGTGTGCCTGATCGAACGAGCTGCTTGCTTTCAACGCGGGAGTGGAGAATCGGGGGTTCGGGCACGTCGTTGTCTCCAACCGTGATGCCGTCGGCACGCTACCGGAGCCGGACCGTGCGAACCTGGGCACCCGGCGACTGGCGGAACAATGTCCCTCTCACCCGCGCGCGAACGACCGTGTCGACCATTCGTGTTCGCCACGTCACCATTGACTCATTGCCCGAGGCGCCGCCCGCCGTCAACCAGGTGGAGGGATCGCGCCTTGAGTGGATCAACGCAGAGAAAAGGCAGCTGGAAGGTGCCTCAATGTGCTCGCGCGTTTACCACTGCGGAGGAGGTCAGGAGGCCTAACGCGGAACAGCCAGCCCCGGGACATTATTCCCGTGATCGTCATCTGTCGGCCGTGCAAACGCGACCGTATGTTATCCCCATCGCCCCCTCCCACCATCCATGCGGATACCCCTCGCACTCTGCTTGACTCGGATTGTCGGCAGCTCTTGCGTCGCCCCGTCGCGACGTGATTGAAAGGGCCGGTGTTACCAAGGCACTCGCCGATCGATATCACGTCGAGCGCGAGGTTGGGCGTGGCGGGATGGCGACCGTCTATCTCGCGCGTGACCTCAAGCACGACCGTCGCGTCGCGCTCAAGATGCTCAACCCGGAACTGGGCGCCGTCCTCGGCGTGGAGCGCTTCCTGGCCGAGATCAAGGTAACGGCCAACCTGCAACATCCCAACCTGCTTCCGCTGTTCGACTCCGGCGAGGCGAACGGGCAGCTCTACTATGTGATGCCGTATGTCGAAGGTGAAAGCGTTCGACATCGTCTCAATCGTGAGAAGCAACTCCCCGTCGAGGAGGCGATTCAGATCGCGATCGGTGTCGCCAACGCACTCGACTACGCGCACGCGCAAGGCGTGATTCATCGCGATCTCAAGCCGGAGAACATCCTTCTCCAGCATGGACAGCCGATCGTCGCTGACTTCGGCATCGCATTGGCGATCTCCAATGCCGGCGGCACGCGCGTGACCCAAACTGGCCTGTCGCTCGGCACGCCGCAGTACATGTCGCCCGAGCAGGCGAGTGGCGACCGGACTATCGACGGTCGGAGCGACATCTATTCCCTGGGCGCGATTCTCTACGAGATGTTGGCCGGCGAGCCACCACACAGTGGCTCCACCGTTCAGGCGATCATCGCGAAGGTACTCACCGAACGACCGCACGGTGTCCGGGCGCGTCGCGACGCCGTGCCGCCGCACGTGGAGCACGCGATCGACAAGGCGCTGGCAAAGCTGCCGGCTGACCGCTTCGGTAACGCGCACCAGTTCATCGACGCGTTGAAGCATCCGGCAGCAGAGGTGCAGGCGGATACCTGGTCGCCGTTCAGACCTCCGGTGCAGACGCGAACCGCGCGTGTGCGCCACGCGTTGGTGATCGGTGGTGGCGTTACGCTCGCCTTGTTAGGCGCCATCGCCGGCTTTGCGCTGGCGCGTCGTGACGCGCCACGGCCGGAGAGAATCGTGCGATTCGGATTCCATCTCCCGATCGGCTCGCGCGCCGCCTTCAGCTATTTCGGCTCGCCGGCGTCGCTGTCTCCAGACGGCCGCCAGATTGTTTACGTCGGCCCGGCAACGGCCAACGGAACGATCTGGGTCCGCGACCTCAACGCTGACACCGCCCGCCTGATTGTCGGAAGCATCGACGGCCGCCGACCACGCTTTTCTCCAGACGGTCGTTGGATCGCCTGGTACAACACGGCGAGGCTCACCTGGTACAGAACGCCGGCCGGCGGTGGATCCGTGACACCAATTGTACGGACGACCGGCCAGGTCTTTGACTGGTACGCTCCGGACTCTATCGTGTACTCGCCGCAGGGCCTGGATGCGGGCGGCCACCTCTACATCGGGGCGATCAACGGCGACACCACCCGCTTTCTTGTCGACGACTCGAGCACTGCTTCGATCGCCCAGGCGGATGCGGTGGTCGCTCCGGACGGGCAAACCATCCTGTTCGTGTCGCGGCGGCACAGCGGCACCGACAATGACGACGAGCTCGCATATGCGATGCGCGATGAGAGACGGGTTCACGTGATACCCGTCGCCGCCCGGAGCGTAATTGGTTACGCTGCCAGCGCAATCATCTACGCCCAGGCAAACGGTAGCATCATGGCGTTGCCATACGACCTCCGTCGGCACGCCGTTCGTGGCGACCCGATACCGACGGGCGAGCGCGCGCAAATGGATGTCTATGGTCCGAAGGCGTCACTGTCGCCGAACGGAGATCTCGTGTATCGCGGAGGGAGCACCAATGCGCGTCTGGTGCTCGTCGGCAAGAACAGCGTTCCCACGCCGATCAATTCTGATCGCCGAGACTTCGCTCATCCGCGGTACTCGCCTGACGGTCGCCGATTGGCTTTCAGCATATTCGACGGAACGCGGACCGACATCTGGGTCTATACGATCGCGTCAGAGAGCTATGAGCGGCTGACTTCAGGAGGGACGGATAACCAGCGTCCCGAATGGTCGCCGAATGGCGACCATATCTTCTTCCGCTCGAACCAATCCGGGCGCTACGCGATCTGGCGACAACGATCGGATGGCAGCGCCGCAGCCGAACTTGTCTCACCTCCACTCGACATCCCGGCTCACGAAGGCATCGTCTCGCCTGACGGACGCACGCTCATCTATCGCGTCGATGATCCGGCGCGGGCGCGTGATATCTTTACCATTTCGCTCGAGGGGAACGACAAGACGCCGCGACCGTTGTTGGTGACTGAATTCGACGAGCTCACCCCGCGGCTGTCGCCCGTCGATGGAAAATGGCTAGCCTACGTGTCCAATGAGTCTGGGCGCCACGAAGTCTACGTGCGTCCCTTCTCGCGCCCTGGCGGGCGCGTCGTCATCTCGACAGGCGGTGGGCAGGAACCGCTCTGGTCACCTGATGGCCGCCTGATCTTCTATC
>DATMBT010000269.1:0-2933 GCA_035559475.1 Gemmatimonadaceae bacterium | reverse complement strand
CCGGAACGACCAACCCTGCCGCACGTGGGTGGACTGCAGGCTTGCCACCATCGTGACGTTGCCGAGCATCGGTGAAGTTTCCTGGGCTGGTTGCTCACCGCTCGCGACCTGCCCCTTGCTGGCCAGCGCCATCGCCGGTTGGACCACCGCCTTCTCGAACCCGGCCCGGTTCCTGACGCGTAGCGGCGTGGCCCCGATGCGCTCCCAGTGGTGCTGCTCATCCACCAGGTAGACCACGAGCTCATTTTCGCCGGCCGGCAGGCCGATTCCGGTCGGGCGCCAGGACAGGGTGTCGTTATGCGAGGTGAAGAGTGCCGTCGCATCGAAGCTGCCGATGACGATGGCGTACTTCCCGGGACCGCGCCCACCGCCGCGCACGACGATGGAAAACGCGTCGTCAGGCGCGATCCAGGCTTGGGGGGCCGTGGTAGCCGTGACCGTGACGCTATCCTGGCTCGCTGCCTCACGGGACAGTGCGACGACCGCGAGGAGCACGGTTCGAAACGCAGGTTTCTTCATTGGGGAGTGGCGATGGCCGCGCCTGACGAGTCGCCCAGGCGCGGAGCAGCAACGCGTCAAAAGGTGACCTGCTGGCTCGGCGCTACGATCTCCACTGGGTGATTCTTCCCGCAGAAGTCCTTTCCGGAGACCTTTCGCTTCGTGAAGCCGGCAGCAATGTCCGTTGGGTAGCAGGATGGCTCGGCCGACACGGTCACCCCCACACTGCCCGCGCACATATCCGTCATCCCGACGAGGTCGATCTTGAGCGTTGGGGTGGCAAGGACGCAGGCCATGAACGGCTTCGTCTCTGTCCACGATGGTTTCTTGCAGCGCACCGCCGAACCGCTCGTTTCGAACACGAAGCCTGACTCGCAGCGCCAATAAACCTCCGCCGTTGCCGTTGGACTGGCGGTTGCGTCGGAGGGGCGCGACACCCCGATGGACAGCGCGGCAACAACAGCGAGAGTGGCCATGGAAATGAGCTTGCGGGACATGTCTCCTCCGAGATTGGCTGGTTTCGCAGCGCCCATTTCTGCCAGCTCCTGGCGCCCGGCGTTGCGGGCAACCAGCGAGCGCTGCATGTTCGCCGGTAGGATGCTCCAGCCGGCAAAACGCGACGTGAGTGCAGGCGTGAACCGAGCGTCAACTCGTTGAATCACAATGCCTGACGCGACTTTCACGCTCACCAGTCTCGGGGACCTGCGGCTCGAGGGTCCGGCCGGTCCAGTCCTCCGGGCCAGGCGAAAAGAGCTCGTTCTCCTGGTCTACCTGGCTCGACGCGCTCCCAGGCCGGTTTCCCGCGACGAACTGATTGCCCTGCTCTGGGGCGATCGCGATGAGGAGAGGGCCCGCCAATCACTTCGGCAGGCGCTTCACCAACTCAGACAGGCCCTCGAAACGTCGCTCGAAGTCAGCGGCGACTCCGTTCGAGTGCTCGAGGGAGCGATCGCGCTCGACGTAGCCATGGTCGAACGCGACCTCGCGGCCGGACTTCTCGACGACGGCCTCGGACGCTGGAATGGCGGCGAATTTCTTCGCGACACCGAAGACGTCGGAGATGAGGCCTATCGGGCGTGGCTCGAGCGCGAACGCGAAGCGTTGCGTCGCGTGGTCGGATCGGCGTACAAGCGGCTCACGGCTGAAGCACAAACGGCGGGACGCATCGAGGACGAGATCCGGCGTGCGCGGCAATGGAGCGAACACTTTCCCCTGGACGAGCAGGCGCATGTTCACCTGATCGATGCGCTGCGCCGGAAGGGCGACACCAGCTCCGCGCGAGAGGTCCACGCCGCGTTTCTCGCTCACGTGAAGCTGGAACTTGACGCGACGCCTTCGCTCGAGCTGATCCGCCTGGGTGAGTCGCTTGAGGGACTCGCCTCAAAGGAACGCCGGCGTCAGTCCGGCACCGGCGCGGTGCACGCGCCTGCACTCGTTGGGCGAGGGGCTGCCATTGGGACGTCCCTGCTCGAAGCCTGGTCGCGAGTTCGCGAAGAGGGTGCCGTCGTCGTCATCGAAGGTGACAAGGGCTCTGGCAAGACTCGCCTGTGCACTGACCTCGCGCGACGCGCGAGTTCGAGCCAGCGGTCCATGCTCCTCCTCAAGTCACACGGCGAATCCGGTGCTGACTTCACCACACTGCGAGAATTATCGGGCGCGCTGGTACACGCACCGATCATCGAGGAAGCTCCCAACAAGGCTCTCTCGGAGTTGGCAGGCATTATCCCGGGACTCACGGAACGGTTTCCTCATCTCGCAGCGCCCAGCGGCCGGGCGG
The DNA here is from genome assembly GCA_035559475.1 of Gemmatimonadaceae bacterium. Lineage (GTDB taxonomy): Bacteria > Gemmatimonadota > Gemmatimonadetes > Gemmatimonadales > Gemmatimonadaceae > JABWBJ01. The sequence goes on along the minus strand of DATMBT010000269.1, from coordinate 658 downwards.
ATCGTCTCGAGGTCGCGTTTCGGGACACGTTGCGCGCGGTCGGTGCGCGAGCACCGGTCCTGGCCATCCTGGATGACGCCGGAAATGCCGACGCCGAAAGCATTCGCCTTCTCCGTGCCATCGCCGTGGCGCCACCGCCCGGCACCATGTTGGTGCTCACGCTGAACGCGGACGATCCCTCGAGCGCGAGGATTGCCACGGAGTTTGGTGAGTTGCCGGGCGTTCGGCGCTACAAGCTGGCACCGCTGTCCGTGGACGACGTCCGAGCGCTGGTCGACTCCATGCTCGACGTCGCGCCGGAATCACGTCCAGCTCTCGTCTCGCTGCTGCATAACGAATCCGCGGGCGTACCCCAGGCAGTGACCACGCGCATCTCGGAAATGATCGGTCGCGGGGACCTGGTCCTGAACAACGGCAGTGTCTGGGAGCTTGGCACACGTGTCGCGACACCAGCGTCGAGCGACGCGGACCTGACGGCGCATCCGGCAAGCTCCGCTGAACTGGCGCACCACCCGGCCGGCAGGCAAAGCGGCGGCTCGAGATGGTCGCGACAGCGGATCGTTATCGCCGCGGTGGGCCTTGCGGCACTGGCGCTGATTCCGTACACACGGAACGTCTTCCGCGCGCCAGTGGCAAGCGCCAGTGGCTCGCCCCGAGT
>DATMBT010000268.1:0-4395 GCA_035559475.1 Gemmatimonadaceae bacterium | reverse complement strand
CAACTTCCGGACCTTCGACACGATCTGTTCGGCGACACAGGACCGACAGGACGCGGTGCTCGAACTGCTTAACGAGTCGCTCGACGCCATGATCGTCGTGGGCGGCTTCAACTCGAGCAACACGATTTCGCTCTCGATGCTGTGCGCGGAGCACGTACCGACGTATCACGTCGAAGATGCGGCGAGCATCCACCCGGCGACTGGCCAGGTCCACTATCGCCGAGCCGGGAAGCACCACCACGAGGAGACTGCCGAGGGCTGGCTGCCGGCGACGGGTCCGGTGCGCGTGGGCGTCACCGCTGGTGCCAGCACGCCGAACAACCGCATCGGCGAGGCGGTTGCGCGTATTTTTGCCACGCGCGGCCTTTCGCTCGACACGTTGCGTCCCAAGCCGGTTTGACGGAACATCACCTGTGAAGCTTCCGTTCATCGCCCCCAAACCCCAGGTCCGCCGCTTCCCAACAGCGGGTGAATTCGGGTTCGTCGAAGTTCGAGGCGGCACCAGTCGCATTGTATGCGTGCCCGCGCTTGGTGGGCGTATCGTGGACATGGAGATCGGTGGCCGTCAGTGGCTCTGGAAGAGCGACATCATTCCCTTCGGGCCGCCGCAGGAAGGGACGAACTACGGAGAGACGGCGGACAGCGGCGGTTTCGACGAGTGTTTTCCAACCGTTGGCGCGTGCCGCATTCCCGGTTGGGTGCGCGGATGGGGTGGAGTCGAGCTGCCCGACCACGGTGAGGTCTGGGCGCAGGTGCCGGAAATGGACATCGACACGACCGAAGACGGGCAAGCCGTCGTCACGACATGGGAAGGTCGCCGGTTGCCGTACCGCCTGACGAGACTGGCGCGAGTGACCAAGACTGGCGCAGTCGTCATGACATACCACGCCGTCAACGATTCGGCGGACCGCATGCCGTTCATCTGGTCGGCGCATCCGTTACTGCCGCTCACCGCCGACACGAAGCTCATGTTGCCCGAAGGTTCACCGATGAAGGTGGCGGTAGCCCACAAGCTGGTCATGGGCGACAGCCGGTCGCAGCATCGATGGCCCTTTGTGCGCGCTGGAGGGCGAGTGCTCGATTTCCTCACGCCGTTCGAGGTCACCAAGGAATACGCGTGCAAGCTCTTTCTCGAGCCATCGGTTGGGCGAGCTGCCGTGCGGCAGGGCCAGGATGAACTCGAGGTCAGCTTCGACCTCAAGGAAGTGCCACACCTCGGCGTCTGGATCAACAAGCAGGGGTGGACGCCGTTCAAGAAAGAGCCTCCCTACCTGAACCTTGTCGTGGCGCCGTGCCTGGGTGCGCCCGACACGTTGAGCGAGGCGTTGGGCGACTGGAAAAAGGCGCAATGGCTGGAACCGGGAGAGGTGCGGTCCTGGTCGATCACGTGGACGGCGCGCCGGGTGCCTGACGAGGCCGAGGCGCCCCAGTCCTGACGCGGGCGTCACGCGCGCGATCATGAACCTTCCCAAGGGACGCGCCGCCATGGCCACGCTGGTCGCCACCGAGGGAAGTTCGCCCCGGTCAACCGGCTCCCGCATGTGGGTCGATGAGGCCGGGCGAATCGTGGGTTCGGTGACGATTGGAGGGTGCGTCGATGCGCGGGTCATCGAGGCATCGACGCGGGCGCTGGAAAACGGCGAACCGGCGCTGCTTACGATGGCGCTTGGCGATGAAGACGCGTGGGCCATCGGGATGACGTGCGCGGGGACCATTGAGGTGCTCGTCGAGCCGGTCGATCCTGCCGATCCCGTGGCACTTGCGTTAGGTGTCGCGAGCGACGAGGTCCAGGCGGGACGCACGGTTGTCATCGTGGCCACGTTGTCTGGAGCGCCGAGGCGGCTCGTGGTAAAGGAGGGTGGTGGCACGGTCGGGACGCTCGGCGATGCTTCGCTGGACGACGCGGCGATGCGTGAAGCCGCCGGCTTGCTCGAGGAGGGCACTTCGGGTGTTCGTTCCGTCGGGGGCCAGCGGCTCTACTTCGAGCGTCACGCGCCACCGCTCACGCTCGTCGTCTTCGGTGCGACGCACGTGGCCATGCCGCTCGTCTCGCTGGGCGGGGTCATGGGGCTTCGCACGGTGGTGGTGGACGGGCGCGACGTGTTCGCGACGCGCGACCGGTTTCCCGGCGCGGACGAACTCATCGTGGGCATGCCGTCGGAGCTGGCGGAGCGGATGCCGTTAGGCCGGCAGTCGCTCGTGGTGCTGCTGTCGCACGACTACAAGTATGACCTGCCCGTGCTGCGGGCGGTGCTGGCGAGCGACGCCGCGTACGTGGGCGTGCTGGGGAGCCGGCGGCGCGGGAAAGCGTTGCTCGAGTTCCTCTCGGAGGAAGGAGTCCCCGCGGACCAGCTCGCGCGCGTGCGGATCCCGGTGGGCCTGGACCTTGGCGGTTCCTCGCCGGAAGAGATCGCGCTGAGCGTGCTCGCCGAGGCAATCGCGGTGCATCATGGGCGTTCCGGTGGACCGATGCGCGACCGGCCCGCGTCCAGGTGAAAGCGGAACTGGTCCGGCGGGATCGTGGAAGCGCGGACGCACTGACCGGCGCCGTACTCGTCGCCGACGTGCGCGATTCCCTTGGTCGCGTGGTCCTCGGCCGGGGCACGCTGGTGGGGGACACGGAGCGGATCGTCCTCGAGGGGATGTCCTGGGACACGCTGCACGTGATCCGGCCGGAACCCGGTGATGTCGTGGAGCGCGAAGCTGGAACGCGACTCGCGCAGGCCTCGTCAGGCATCGGTGTGCGTGCGGGTGAAGGCGCGGGCGGCCACTGGCCGCTGGTGGCGACGTCCCGGGGGATCGTCAGCGTGAATCGTGAGGCGTTGCGGACGGTGAATGCGGGCGGGGACCTGGCCGTCTACACGCTGCCTGACGGCCAGGTGGTGGAGCGTGACGAGCTGGTGGCGCGCGCGAAGATCATCCCGTTCGTGGTGGACGGCGACGCGCTCGACCGCGGCCTGTCCGCCGCGACGGGTGTGGGTGGGCTCGTAGCCGTCCGGCCCTTTGTTCCAGCGCGACTGGGCGTCGTGGTGCTGGAGTCGTTAGGCTCGTCGGCGCTGGAGCGGTTCCAGCGCGCCCTGGAGGAAAAGGCGGGGTGGTTCGGCTCCACGCTGCTGACGCCGTGTGTCGTGGCGCGAAACGCCCGGACGATCGCCGTCGCGATGGAGGGCGCGCTGGCCGGAGACGCCGGAATCGTGCTCGTCGCCGGGACGACCGCGATGGACCCGCTGGATCCCGCGTTCGAGGCGATCCGACTGCTGGGTGGCCGGCTGGAACGCGTCGGTGTGCCGGCGCACCCTGGAAGCCTGCTCTGGCTGGCGCGCATCAATGAAGTGCCGGTGGTCGGGATGCCGTCGTGCGGCCTGTTCTCGCGCGCGACTGTCTTCGACCTCGTGCTGCCACGACTGCTCGCTGGGTTAGCCGTCGATTCCAGTTGGCTCTCTGAACTGGGCCACGGCGGCTTGCTCACTCGTGACGTGGCCGCGCGGTTCCCGCCGTACCGTCCCCGCCAGGAACGCGGGGCAGTGGACTGACGTGACGAATCCCTACGGCAAGATCCTCGTCGATCATTTCCGCCGGCCGCGGAACCGTGGGTCCATGGTGAATCCCACGGTATCCGAGGAAGGCGTCAATCGCCTGTGCGGCGATCGCGTACGGATCGAGCTGCGGCTCAAGGGCTCGCTGGTGGCCGAGTCGAAGTTCACGGCGAACGCGTGCGCGTTATGCGTGGCGGCGGCGTCCGTGCTGACCGAGCTGGCGACGGGTGCGCCGCTGGACGAGGTCGACACGCTCACGCTCGACGACCTGCTCCGCGTGTTGGACACCGATGTGCCGGAGGCGCGACGGAACTGTGTGCGGTTGCCGCTCACCGTCCTGCACGCGGGGGTGATGCTACACCGCCGGACGCACCGGTTGCCGGCCGTGGACCGGTCGAGGCCCGTGGCGGCGATTGTCCTGGCCGCAGGGCGTGCGAAGCGTTTTGGTGCGCAGAAACTCCTGGCACCCTACGGGTCGTCGACCGTGGTGCGGACGGTGGTAGATACCGTGCAGGCGGCGGGCGTGGACTACCTGGTGGTGGTGGGGAGTCCGGGTGGTGACGCGGTGCGGGCGGCGGTGGGCGCGTCACCCGTGGTGTGGGCGGAGAACGCCGAGCCGGATCGCGGGCTGTCATCGTCGGTAGCGACCGGCGTAGCCGCGATGCCGCCTAACGTCGGCGCCGTGCTCGTGGTCCTCGGCGACCAGCCGACGGTGTCGGTGCAAGTGATGCAGCGGGTGATGCTGGCGTGGCGCGAAGGAGGGGGACCGGTGGTGGCGCCGCGTTATCGCGGGATTCGCGGCAACCCGGTGTTGTTCGACTCGGCGCTCTTCGGGGCGCTCGGTGCGCTGGTGGGCGAA
>DATMBT010000267.1:0-8510 GCA_035559475.1 Gemmatimonadaceae bacterium | reverse complement strand
GATGGTCCGAACGTGGTGATCATCAGCGAGCCGCTGTGGCGGAGTCAATTCGGCGCTGATTCCGGGATCATCGGGCGACTCATCGAGGCGAATGGCCGCTCACGCGAGATCATTGGCGTCATGCCGGCTCGTTTCCGCTATCCCAGCGCCGACACGCGTTTGTGGTTTCCGCTGCAGCTCGACCGGAACGCCCAATTCGGCGGTGGCTTCAACTATGACGGTGTGGCGCGGCTCAAGCCCGGTGTAAGTGTGGAAGCGGCGAAACGGGACTTTGCGACCGCACTTGCACGCGTCGGCGAACTTTTTCCGATGATGGCGCCGGGCGTACCGTGGCAAATGGTCCTGGAGCAGGCAAAGCCAAGCCCAATACTGATTCCGCTTCGCGAGGACCAGACGTCATCCATCGCGCGCACGCTCTGGATGGTTGCCGCGGCGGCCGGCCTGGTGTTGCTCGTTGCCTGTGCCAACGTGGCCAACCTTGTCCTGGTTCGCGCGGATAGCCGGCATCGGGAGCTGGCCGTTCGCGAAGCGCTTGGCGCGGGTCGGGCCCGGGTGCTCGCCCATTTTCTTTCCGAGTCCGTCGTGCTTGCGGGACTGTCTGGTGTGTTGGGCATCACGCTCGCCTGGCTGGCCGTTCGCGCGCTCGTGCTTGCCGGACCGGCAGACATTCCGCGGTTGGCCGAACTGCGCATCGACGTGCCGACGCTCCTGTTTGCGGTACTGGTTTCACTGCTGGCGGCGGCGATCACGAGCATCATACCGGCCCTTCGGGTGGGACGGGCGTCGCTGTCTGGTACGCTTCGCGATGGCGGAAGGGGTGGAACGGTCGGACGTTCGCAGCGGCGGCTGCGAGGCGCGATGGTCTCAGTCCAGATCGCGTTGGCGCTTGTCGTGCTGGCCGGCTCCGGCCTGCTGCTTCGAACCTTTCAGCGCCTGAACGCCGTGCGTCCCGGCTTCAACGGCGCAAACGTGGCGACATTCTGGGTGGCCCTTCCGCTGGCTCGTTATGCAAATGACACGCTCGTGGTGCGGTTCTGGTCGAACCTGACGGATCGTGTCGCCGCGCTTCCAGGTGTGCGTTCGGTCGGCATCTCGTCGCGGCTTCCATTGCTGCCCTTTGGCCTCAACCAGAATCCCTTCTACGCCGAAGGCGACGCGTCTTCTGCGACAAAGATTCCACCGCTGCAGATCTATTCGAGCACCGACGCGGGGTACTTCGACGCTATGGACATTCCCGTCCTGGCCGGACGGACGTTCGACCGTCTTGGCAACCAGCGATTGGGAGAGGCGGTCATCAGCCAGCGCACGGCGGAGCATTTCTGGAAGGATCCGTCCGGGCGGGCAGCAATTGGAAAGCGGTTCCGGATGCTCCCCGGTGGTCCGTTTCAGACCGTTGTTGGCGTCGTGGGGTCCACGCGCGATACCTCGCTCGCCGCGCCACCCACGCCCGCGGTCTATTACCCGGTAACGGTGGAGCGTGACACCCTGTACGGGCAGTCGCAGCGGACCATGGTGCTGGTGGTAAAAACTGCCGGCGATCCCGACGCAGTCCGGGGTCCGGTACAAAAGGTGATTCGCGAACTCGACCCGACGCTGCCGACGTTCAAGGTCCAGGCCATGCGCACGGTGCTCAAGGCGTCGATGGCGCGACTTTCATTCCTCATCGCGATGCTTGGTGCAGCAGCCGTGGTCACGTTGCTGCTCGGCGCGATTGGGCTCTATGGAGTGATGTCCTACGTCGTCTCGCTGCGGACGCGTGAGATGGGTGTTCGCGTGGCCCTCGGTGCAACACCACGATCAGTGGCGGCCATGATGACCGGGGAAGGGCTCACCCTCACCGCCATTGGAGTCGTGGGAGGCATGATCCTGTTCGCACTGACGTCACGATTCCTGCGCGCGTTTCTCTATGGCATAGCGCCTGGCGATCCGCTCACGCTGATCGCAGCGGCGGCAGTACTGACGTTGGTGGCGATGCTGGCGACGTGGGTACCGGCGCGTCGTGCGTCGCGCGTGGACCCGGCGACCACGCTGCGGGAGGAGTGATTCACGCGCGGCTCACGCGGCACCGTTGTCGATGAAGATCTGCTCCACGGGTTGACCAAACAGCCTGCCGATACGCAGGGCCAGCGGCAGGCTCGGGTCGTATTTGCCGGTTTCGATGCTGTTCACCGTTTGACGGGATACGGCAAGCCGCTCTGCAAGGTCAGCCTGCGACCAGTCTCGCTCTGCGCGCAGAACCTTGAGGCGGTTCTTCACGCGTAGCGTCTCCGGGCGAAGACGAGTCCAGCGAAATACAACATGGGGAGCATTGCCCACACGTGCCGGTAGCTCCAGTCGTCCGGGTTGAGCGTCACGGCGAGCTCCATCAGGCCCAGCGTCATGAGGAGGAGCACCGCGAGCACGAACGCGATTGCAAGCGCTTCGAGCTGTATTCGCTGTTCCAGTTCGTCGAGTTCACGCGCGCCGCGAACGATGGTGAGAAGTGCCGCGGCCCCGAGCGGAGCTGGAGCCAGGGCGGCGACCACGCGAGCCCACGTGGGAACGGACTGGCTTTCAAGCACAACGCGAGCTCCGATCCAGGCGACGAACCAGGCGCCGATCCAGAGTACTGGGCGGCTCAGCAATGGCGTGGGAGTAGCGACCGACTTCGCTGACATCGTCCGTCCTCCAGATGGTCAAGTTAGACGGACTATATGTACAGTTTCCTTTACATAAAGTCAAGGGTTTATGTCTCAGAGTGGCTATGGCGGCAGTGGACGCCTCCAAACCACTAGCGGGGCAAGGGTTTGCGCGCGTGAGCAGACCGGGCCAGTTGCGCGTACTCCGGTCGAGTCACAGAGTCACTCGCTACAGAAGCCGCGCTTTCACGCTCTCTCCGAGGATCCCCAATGTCGCGTCGCATCAGTGCGACCCGCCTTGTCGCCACCCTGTTGTCGCTCGTGGTCGCCACGCCGGTGATTGCCCAGCAGAAGAACGACGAGGAGTACACGAAACAGATCAAGCAATTCCAGCGCGACCCGCGCATAACGACTGAACTGGTGGACCACCTGCCGGCATCGGCCACCGTTCCCACGCCGCTCAAGCACTTCGGGCACATCATGGGCGCGTGGGGCATTCTCGACAAAGCCGAGCCGATGGCTGCGTACCTCGAATCCATCAACAAGGCGGCACCGGCGCGGACGAAGTTCTGGCGCATCGGGAAGTCGGAGGAGGGACGCGACATGGTCGTCCTCGTCGTTGCGAGCGAGGAGATCATCAAGAACCTCGACAAGTACCGGCAGGACATCGATGCACTGACTGACCCGCGGCACACGACCGAAGCCGAGGCGCGGGCGATCATCGCGCGGGCGAAGCCCATTTATTGGGTGACGAGCGGGATGCATTCCCCTGAGACGGGCGGCCCGCAGATGCTCATGGAGCTTGCCTATCGCATGGTCGTCGAGGAGACGCCGCTGATCCAGAACATCCGGAACAACGTGATCACGATGATCACGCCGGTCGTCGAGGTGGACGGACGCGAGAAGGTGGTTGACGCCTACAACTATTCCAAGGCGCACCCCGGCGTGAATCGCGGCAACCTGATGATGTACTGGGGCAAATACGTCCAGCACGACAACAACCGCGACGGCATGGGACAGTTCCTCGCCCTCACGCGCAACATCGAGAAGTTCGGCCTGAAGTGGAAGCCGACGATCCTGCACGACCTCCACGAAGCACAGACGTTGCTGTACGCCTCGACCGGCACGGGCCCGTACAACGAGGGCATCGACGCCATCACGGTGAACGAGTGGTGGATCCTGGCGCAGAACGACGTGATCGAGATGACCAAGCGTGGTGTGCCGGGCGTGTGGACGTACAACTTCTACGACGGCTGGACGCCTAACTACATGTTCTTCGTGGCGCACGGCCATAACGCAATCGGCCGCTTCTACGAAGTGCAGAGTTACGGGCCCGATACCTCGACGGTTGGGGGTGGCCAGAGTCGCGAGTGGTTCCGCCCGAATCCCACGCCGCGCAATGTGGCCTGGGGTCCCCGCAGCAACGTGAACATCCAGCAGTCGGCGCTGCTCTTTGCGCTCGACCGCACGGCCAGGGACAAGCACTTCTTCCTCGAGAACTACTGGATCAAGAACAAGCGCGCGGTAGCCCGCGGAAAGGATGGCCCGATCTATGGCTGGGTCATTCCCGCGAACCAGCGCCGCAAGGCCGATGCGGCGACGCTGGTGAACGACATGATCGCCCAGGGCCTGGAGTTCCACACCGCGACGTCGGCGTTCAAGAGCGGCACCACCGACGTGCAGCCGGGTGACTGGATCATTCGCGGCGACCAGCCGTACCGCACCGTCGCCGACATCTACTTCTCCATCCAGCGTTTCGCGCCCGGCAATCCCTCGCCTTACGACGACACCGGCTGGACGCTTCAGTACACGCGTAATGTGGTGGTGAGTGAGTTGAAGGACGCCGCGTCGCTGGCGCAGCCAATGAAGGCGCACTCCGGCGTCGCCGTGGCACCGGGTGGCCTGACCGGCAGCGGCAGTACGGTCGTGGTCGAGCATACCGGCGACAACAACCTCGTCACGTTCCGCTACAAGCTGAAGGACGTGAAGATGTCAGCGGCCGAAGAGGACTTCGACGCGGCCGGCAAGAAGTTCCGCGCCGGCGCGATCATTATTCCTAACGCGAATGCGTCGCAGGTCGAACCGCTGCTCAAGGAACTGGGCCTGTCCGGCTACGCGATGGCATCCGCGCCGACGGTAGCCTCTCACGACCTGGACATCCCGAGGATCCTGTACCTGCACAGCTGGAGCCGGACGCAGGATGAGGGTTGGGTGCGCGCTGCGCTCGAGACCTACGGCGTGCCGTTCACGTACATGGGTGACAAGGAAGTCGCGACCATGAGCGACCTCCGCTCGAAGTACGACGTCATCATCTATCCGCACGTCGGTGGCTCGGCGGAGTCTGCCGTGCAGGGCGTAGCCATGACTGGCAGCCAGCCGGTGCCCTACAAGAAGACAGCCGAAACGCCGTCGTTCGGTACGCCAGATTCGACGAGCGACATTCGCGGCGGCATGGGCTACCAGGGCCTGATGAACATCTACAAGTTCGTCCAGGATGGTGGCACGCTGATCACGGAAGGCTCGACGTCCACGATCTTCCCGGAGTACAAACTGACGCCGGGACTCACGGTGGAGAGCCCGACGAACCTGTTCGCGCGCGGCTCGATCCTGCGCGGCATGGTGGCCGACGCGCGCAGCCCGCTCGCGTACGGCATTGGTGAGAACCAGATCCCTGTCTACTTCAACGGTGGGCCAGTCCTGAACGCCGGCGGCGCGCCGAGCTTTGGCGGCTTTGGTGGACGCGGCGCGTCGGTCAGCCAGAACACTTCGCCGATGGCCAACCAGCCAGTGGTGTCCAGCTTCCCGTCGTTAGGTGGTGCGGGGCTTGGTGAGCCGGCCGCCGTCGGTGGTGGTGGTGGACGCGGTGGTCGTGGTGGAGCGGGCGCTGGCGCCCCAGCAGGAGCGGCCGGTGCTGCCGAAGCTGGTGCCGGTGGTGGTGGCGGCGGTGGCCGTGGTGGTCGCGGTGGTGGTGCCGCAACTGGAGACGCTGCCGCGAATACGACGCCTCGCGTGGTATTGCGCTTTCCGACCGACTCGACGCAGATGCTGCTGTCGGGTGTGCTCGTGGGCGGGGGATCGCTCGCTGGCCGCGCGCAGCTCGTTGATGCGCCGATCGGAACAGGACACGTGGTGAGCTTCGGTATTCGCCCGTATTGGCGCTGGCAGACGCACGGCACCTACATCTTCGGCTTCAACGCGATCATGAACTGGAACGACCTGGGTGCGGGCCGTGGTCCGGTGCGCACGGCTCCGGTGGTGCCTGAATCCAGATAGGAGGCAGGAGGCAGGAGGCAGGGAAGGAACGAAACGGTTTATAAAATCTTGAGGGCCCGAGAGCGATAGCTCCGGGCCCTCAATCATTCCCTGCCTCCTGCCTCCTGTCTCCTCAGCTGGCTTTCAAATACGTGCACCCTGCTTCCTGGGCGCGCGTGGCCGCGAACACGCCCGACGGCTGCAACAGCACTCCGGGCAGGATATGCGACTTGGCAATTTTGGTCGCCTCCTCGGTGCTGACCTTTTCCGCCTTCTCGACGGTCGGGACGACGTCCAGGTTGAACGCGAGGTTACAGGCCAGGAAGATCACGCCACGCTTCTGCTGTTCCGGAAGCGCGGCCGCGTCGAAGGGGGCGGGCACCCCACCCGCGACACCGAGCAAGGCCGGGTTCTTGTCCGTCGGTTCCTGCGTCATCGGGTGCTTGACTGAGTTCGCCTTCCCGATGCCGTATTTGTCCCAGTAAGCCTGGTCCATTGCGAGCGAGATGGCGTTGTGCCGCAGGACGATGGCCAGCGACACATCGGTCGGTGCAGCGCTCATGTACTGCTGGACCTGTCCCGCCCACGCCATCCCTCGCCACAACCCGTAGCCGCTCTCGATCTCAGCCATGTCGAAAACCGCTTTGTGTTTTCCGGTGAGCTTGTTCGGCCAGGTGAGATCAAAATCACTGTTGGCCTGACTGCTCCCTTCGGCAGCGCAGGCAGTCAGCGCGAGCCCAAACGGGATGGCGCTATAGGCCGCTGCTCCAGCGGTGATCTTCCCGAGAAAATCGCGACGTGTAGCATCCATCGTCTTGAATCCTCCGTGGTCATGTGCGGTTCGGTTTGGTGACACAATAAGACATCTATTTGACTGTCGGTTCCAGCCCAGCGAGGCAGCCGACGAACTCGGCCGTGAATTTCAGGGTTCCCGCTTCCCGGACCGCGGCACGACGTGCAGCATATCCCACCGCGCGTTACGCAGATGTTTCCCTTGGAGGTGACGCAGTTGTCCACTCGATTTGATCCAGCCGAGCCACCGCAGCCGGAGCCCGGACCAGACGCCGACATCACGCGTCGAGAGGCACTGGAAGGCCTTGCTGGCACCGTCGGTGCCGTGATTGTGGCGACCATGCCGGTCGCAGCGATCGCCCAGGCAACGACCCAGGTTGCGGCAGCGCCCTCCGCGATGCCGGCGCGATTGATGGGCACGCCCACATCGGCAGTCGGAACACGCTCGCCTTTTTCCGTGCCGGGTGCGCGAACGCCGACAGGCGCGCTGGCGGGAAGCTCCCTGACACCGCTGCAAAGCCTCTCCGGCACGATCACCCCCGCGGACCTTCACTTCGAACGACACCACGCGGGCGTTCCAGCAATCGATCCAGCGACGCACCACCTGGTCATTCACGGACTGGTCGATCGCCCGCTGAGCCTGACGGTCGATGAAATCTGTCGTTTTCCGCAGGTGACGCGCGTGCACTTCGTGGAGTGCTCCGGGAACGGCCGTGCGGCCTGGCTTAATCCGGCGCCGGACATGACGCCGCAACGCACCGACGGCTTGACCAGCAATTCGGAGTGGACCGGGGTGCCCCTCGCCACGCTCTTCCGCGAAGCCGGGGCGCAGCGCGCAGCGACCTGGTTTTTGGCTGAAGGTGCCGACGCCTGCCTGATGACGCGCAGCATCCCGATGGAGAAAGCGCTCGACGATGCGCTCGTGGTATGGGCGCAAAACGGCGAGCCGCTGCGCCCGGAACAGGGCTTCCCGTTGCGACTCCTGCTGCCCGGTTGGGAAGGGAACACTAACGTGAAGTGGCTCCGGCGGCTCGAGCTGGGCACCCAGCCATGGATGACGCGATGGGAAACGTCGAAGTACACCGATCCCCTGAAGGACGGCACGGCGCGGATCTTCAGCTTCGTACTCGACGCCAAGTCGATCATCACGTCGCCCTCGGTACCATCGCGACTGACGGGCCAGGGCTGGCGCCCGGTCTCCGGTGTGGCGTGGTCCGGACGTGGGCGCATAACGAGAGTCGAGGTGAGCGCTGACAACGGCGCCACGTGGCATGACGCGGAGTTGCAGGGAACGGCCCTTCCCAAGGCGCACACGCGTTTTTCGATGATGTGGAACTGGTCCGGCGAGTCCGCGGTGCTGTTGAGTCGCGCGACGGACGAAACCGGGTACGTGCAGCCGACGCGCAAGGCGTTGCTCGACGCGCGTGGCGCCGGCACCGACTACCACAACAACGCCATCCGCGGATGGCGTGTGGAGCCGGACGGCGGGGTCTTCTTCCACTGGGAGACCTGATGCCTAACTACGATGGCGGAGGGCGGATGGCGGAAGGCAGACTGGTGGCAATCGTCTTTTCCTGCGTCGTTGCGTTCTCTGCCTGCCAGGTCGCGGACGACCGGGCGAGCGCCCCGACGACCTATGGCCTGGGAACGCCGGCAACGCCGGCTGAAATAGCCGCGCTCAACGCGGATGCTTCACCAAGCGGCGAGGGACTGCCGAAGGGCAGCGGAGACGCGACGCGTGGCTCCGCGCTGTACGTGGCACAATGCGCCTCGTGCCACGGCGCGAAGGGAGAAGGCACACCGGGCAATCCACCCAATCCACCGCTGGTCGGCCGCGAACCGCGCGAA
>DATMBT010000266.1:0-2286 GCA_035559475.1 Gemmatimonadaceae bacterium | reverse complement strand
GCGTGGCGTCTGGCGCGTTAGGCATCCGCCAGGTGCAGACCGAACTGCCTTCACCTTTTGCGCGGTCGCTGCAGTTCGGCTTCGTGATGGACTGGATGTATGCCGACGACACGCCGCGCGCCGAGGCGAGGGCTGCGCTGCTGTCACTGGACCGGGCGTTGCTGGACGAGTTGATGGGTGGGCAGGGCGCGGACGAGTCCACGCTCGAGGTCCTGGAGGAAGTGCTCGCGAAGCGTCGCGGCACGGCGCTCGGGTGGCAGGCGCGTGACGCGGATGAATTGGCTGTCCTGGTGGACCGGGCGGGTGACCTGACGCTCGAGGAACTCTCCGCGCGAGTCGCGCCCGTGTCGGATTTGCGCAGGGGCAATCCGGTAGACTCGCTCCTGGCGACCGGGCGGCTGGTCGCGGCCGAGTTCCTGCCAGGTGACCGACGCTTCTTCCTGGTGGATGCGTGGGCGCGTTATGCGGCGGCGTTTGGTGATGCGCTGCAGACTGTCCTTGCCGGAATCGCTCTCGAGCCCCGCCCAGCCACCGAGGTCGTTCCCGAGCCGTTGCGACAGGTGGCGCTGACGCCATCGGCCGGTCGTCGCGACGTGTTGTCGCGGTACCTCATGCTCTCGGGTCCGCTCTCGCTCGCCGGGATTTCGGCTCGTTATGCACTGAAACCCGACTGGGTGCAGCGCCGGCTGGACGAATGGGAGCGGGGGCGCGTCCTGGTGCGGGGGTCGTTCGGGCCCGAGAGGGACGTGGTGCGCTGGACGGCGCGACGCCCACTGGAGCGCGCGCGACGCATGGAGCTGGCGCGCGCTCGCAAACAGATCGAGGCGGTGCCGCTTCCGGCATTTGCGCGTTTCATGCAACGCTGGCAGCACCTGACGCCGGACACCAGCCTCAATGGAGCCGAGGGCACCAGCGCGGCGATGGCGCAGTTGTATGGGCTCGCGCGTCCCGCGTCCGCGTGGGAGCGCGATTACCTTCCGGCGCGCGTCAAGCCTTACGAACCGGCATCGCTGAGCGCACTTGCCGCCAGCGGGCAGCTCGTCTGGGCAGCAGAACCGGCGAAGCGTCCGACTGGTGACGTGCTCGTGTCCGGCGCCACGGCCCCTGCCGTTGGATCGGTCCGGTTCTTCGAGCGCGGAAGCGGGCGTCCCTGGCTCCCGGTGCCTGACGAGAGCGCGCTGGGCGATGCCGCGCGCACGGTCCTCGATGAGCTGCGACGACTCGGTGCGTCATTCATCAGCGACCTTTCCGCCGCGACCTCACTTGGCCCGCAGCGCCTGCGCGATGCGTTGCGGGAACTCGTCGCGGCCGGCCTGGTCACCAACGACACCGTTGATGCGCTCCGCGATGTGATCCGGCACCGGCCTGCGTTACCGGCGCGGCGCGCGGACGAACCCGATCCCACGCGCTGGCTTCCCGATGACTTTACGCCGTCGAAGAATCGCTACGTGGTTCAGCGACGGCCGAACGTGCGCAAGTTGGCACGCTGGAAGCGACCCGACCGTCCTGGTGCGCCCATGTGGGGCGGGCGCTGGTCGCTGGTGCAGAACCCTGGCTCGTCAGGCCCTGAGGTTGACGAGAGCGAGCTCGCTGAATCGGTCGCACGGCAGTGGCTTGCACGATACGGTGTCGTGTCGCGCGACTGGTGGCGGCGCGAGCGACCGGCGGTTGGATGGCGCGAGATCTACCACGAGCTCAAACGGCTCGAGTTCCGCGGCGAGGTCCAGCGTGGGTACTTCGTCAGCGGGCTGGCGGGCGCGCAGTTCGCTTTGCCCGATGCCGTAGAGATGTTGCGCGCTCCCGTTCCCGATTTGCCGAGCCAACCCGTGGTGATCGCGACCTCGGACCCGGCGAACGTTTACTCACTTACGCTGCAGGGCGTGGACGTCGATCCGATGACGAGACCACGTGGTACTGGAGCACTCCTCGTGACCGTTGATGGCGTCGTGGTGGTATCAACTGAAGGTCGCGGACGCCGGATCACGATTCGTGTTGATGCCGAGCCGGAGACGATTCGTGTCGCGATTGCGACGCTGGTTGCGCACCTGACCGCGGTTCGCGGCGCTTCTGGCCGTAAGCCGGATGTGGTCACCGAAACCATTAATGGCGAGCCGGCCGGGACTTCGGAGGGCGCTGGGGTGTTGCTCGACGCTGGATTCCGGCGTGAGGGGTTGGGGCTTCGTTATTACGCGTCGATCAGCTGACAACCGTCCGCTGGAGCGCAGATTCCGGGTCCCGTAAAACACTTTAACACGGGGGTCACGGGGGTCACGGAGGCCATTCCAT
>DATMBT010000265.1:0-2915 GCA_035559475.1 Gemmatimonadaceae bacterium | reverse complement strand
GATGACGGTGTGTGTGTCGCGATCCGTGACCAGCGCCCCGGCCAGGTAATACCTCGCCCCGGCGCGCCTCGTCAGGCGTGACGCTTCGCTCCCGAGGATACGCGCATCAGCCGTGGACGAACCGAGCAGCGCCTGCCCGTCGAGCCAGCGCAGCGGCTCGGTGTGTTCGAGCACGCTCTGGATCATCAGCGCCACCTCTTCGCCCGCGCCGGATTCCGCGCCCGCGCCGGGCACGGACAGGGGATACACGACGACGCGGTTCGGGTCAGGTGACGGTTCGCGACCACGTGCCGCCTTCACTGCGACCAGGGTGATGACTGCGACTGCCCCGATCCAGACCAGGATGCGCGTCGGGCGCCGGCGAACCTGCGCGACCCGTGCGGAGCCACTGATGCTGGCCAGTTGCGCCGCATCCAGCGCGTCGGCGAATCCGATGGACGAGGTGAAACGATCCGCTGGAACCTTCGCCAGCGCCCTCTCGACGGCCTGTTGCAGTTCGTGAGTGACCGTCGGGCGGACCACCTGCAGGGACGGCGGCGTCTCGTGGAGGTGGCGTGCCAGCAGCGCCTGCGCCGTGCGTCCCGAGAACGGAGGTTCGCCCGCCAGCATCTCGTACAGCACGCAGCCGAGCGCGTAGGTGTCGGCGCGTCCATCCACCGACTCGGAGCCTCCGGCCTGTTCGGGGCTCATGTACGCCGGCGTGCCCAGCGCCACACCCAGTTCGGTCAGCACCTGGTCGCCCGCGCTGTTTACCGCGCGGGCAATCCCGAAGTCGGTGACCATCGCCTTGCCACCGCTCAGGAGGATGTTCTCGGGCTTGATGTCCCGGTGCACGACGCCCGCGTTATGCGCGTAGGTGAGCGCGGCGGCGACGTCGCGCACAATGGTGAGGGCGTCAGGCAGCGGAAGCTGCGCCTCTCGTCGCATGCGCTGCCGCAGCGACTCGCCGCTGATCAGCGGCATGATGAAATAGAGGACGCTCCCGCTGCCGCCGGAGTCGTACAGCGGCACGATGTTCGGGTGCTGGAGCGCGGCCGCGATCGCGATTTCGCGCTGGAAGCGCTCGAGCCCGATGGCCGACGCCAGGGAGGGGTCGAGGACTTTTACCGCGACGTCGCGATCGTGCTTGGTGTCCCGGGCGCGGTAGACCGTCGCCATCCCGCCTCGCCCGATTTCCTCGGCCAGGAGGTACCGCGGCGCCAGGGTGTCACGCAGTTGTATCAGCTCTTCGATCACGGCTTCCCGGAGTTTTCTCCGTGGGAATATGGACGAGCACCCGGGGGCGTCCAGCCATCGCACGGCCTGGCAGGGTTAAACGGCCTGTCCCGTCGGGGTGTCTGTACCATTGTCAGCCCCCTATCGTTCGAATCGACTCGCAGGCGACCTGGAGGGAAGCCTTGATGGAAGGCAATCGGCGGCAGTTCCTGGGCAGTGTGGCGGTCCTTTCGGCATCGGGAGCACTCCTCCCATCAGCGTTAGGCGCCGGAGCGCCAGAGCCGGTCAGTGCCGACTGGGACATGACCTGGCGGAACCGGGTCGTCGGCTCGTTTCGGGCCGTGTTCGACAACCCCATCGTGAACGATGGAGTCGGGTTGTGGCGCGCCATCGACTGGAAGAAGAATGTCATGGAGGTGTACGGCGACGAGGCGAAGGATGCGTCAACCGTCCTCGTGATCCGCCATGAAGCGATCCCGATGATCATGAACCATGCGTTCTGGGAGCGTCACCAGGTTGGCGCGAGCGCCGGTGGGAGCGACTCGGCCAGCGCCGCGGTGAAGTTCAACCCGTACCTGTCGCGCGAAGGTGGATCCGGCGGGCGCCGCGGCGCGACGCTCGACGCGTTTATCGAGTCAGGCGGGATCGTGCTGGCCTGCAACTACGCCTTTGGGCGATCGGTGGTCAGTCCCGAGGCGCGGAAGGCGGGGATCGACAACAACGCCGCCCGCGAGGTGGTCCTCAAGCAGGTCATCCCGGGCGTGATCATCCAGCCGTCGGGATTCTTCGCAGTGATCGAGGCGCAGCGATCGGGGTGTCACTATTTCCCGGCAGCGGGCTAGCGATCAGCGGGTCCAGATGAGCAGGACGCCGCAGCCGGAGCCAGTGCGGTTGTACTTCGCAGGAATCTGTGCGGCGCTGGTGTAGACCTCGATGCCGCTGATCATCTCCGGCTGGATCGTATTCACGTCGAAGAGCCCGTTGCCCGGATGACGTGAGTCGAAGACCATGGCGCCGTCCAGGTATACGTCCATGAAACACGCCGGGCGTGCGCCGGCCGCAAAGTCTGCCCTGTCGAGTGCAGCGGCGGACATCGAGCAAAACGCGCATCCAGTGCCGACGGCGCGACCACTCGCGATCCAGATCTTGTTCGACCCGCGCTTGACGGTGACTCCGGGCACGAGGGAAATGACGTCGCCGGTCTGGCGCATGCCACCTTCGGCTTTCACGAGCTGGTCCCGGGTGATGAAGTGCCCGATGCCCATCTTCTGGCGTTCTACAAACTCGACCAGCTTGGCCGGCGGTCGCTCCGCGACGCCTTCGACGATGCGCTCGGGAAGCACCGTGCCCGCCGCCCGCGTGAGGGCCACGTCCCACGACACCACTTCGTCGAAGTCGATTGTTACCGTCGATGACTCCGCGCGGAATCCAATAACTCGCACAACCACGACATGCTGGCCCGGCGGCACGTCCTTCAACCGAAACCTGCCTGACGAGTCGCTGACGGCCGACTTTCCGAGCCGCCTGATCGAGACGTCAGCACCCTGCACTGCCGGGCGTCCGCTGTCCGACCCGACGACGCGCCCAGTGATTTCGCCCTGTGCTAACGATTCTCCCGGCACCCCGGGAAGCAGCGATACGGCGAAAATGAACGCGCGCAGGGCGTGTGTGGCGTGGCCAGGGGAGACACGCTGGATGCC
>DATMBT010000264.1:0-6554 GCA_035559475.1 Gemmatimonadaceae bacterium | reverse complement strand
ATCGATGGCGCCGAGGTCCAGGGGCACGATGACCACCGGGGTCGGCACTTCCACAACCACGTAGACACGCGACGCGTCGTTGTCCGTGATCGCGAAGCCGACGCCGAGGTCGTGCATCCTTGCTGCGACCTGGAGGTCCGGTTCCGACGGGTCGAGGTTTCCCGAAGGATGGTTGTGCAGCAACAGCTCACCGGCCTTGGCGAAGCCCGGCATGGCCAGGACGCTGGTGGCATCGCCGCGCGCGACCACACGCGCGGTGGCGACGTTTCCGTCCGCATCAAGTGTGCAGTTGAAACACACCTCTCGACCGCCGGCGAGCCGGATCGCCGCTCGCACCGCTGCTGCAGCGGCGGGGCTCAGGACGGGAGACTCACTCATGCGGTGTCCTTTTCCGCCATCCGCCATCTGCCACCTAGGTCTTTAACGGCTTCTTCTTCGCGGCCGGGAAAAGAACGTTGTTGAGGATAAGCCGGTACCCGAGCGAGTTCGGGTGGAGCGAGAGGTCCGTCGGCGCGGCGCCGATGTTGTGCTGCGGGTCTTCAGGATCGTGCCCACCGAGGAAGGTCCACGAACCCTTGCCGTAGTCCCCGTGAATGTACTTCACCCACGGCGCGCCCTCTTCACTCGCCATCACCACGACGCCCGGCTTGAGCGTTTGTCGCGTAAAGCTGGTCGTCACTCCATAGAAATCCGGGATCACCTGCCGGTGGTTCTGCACCAGCATGCTCGCCACGGGGTCGAACTTGGCGGAAAACCCGAAGAGCTGGAACTGGCCTAACGGCTGTCGCCGCCCGGTGACGTTGACCTGGTGCCCGTCGATGTCGCTCATCGAGTTCACGAAGGCATTCTGCTCGATGTGCGCGTTCTGGAACGCGAAGGCCCGGTTCCAGTCGAGCTTCGTGTCGGCGTTGTCGTCGATGGGCGTTCCGTCGGCAAAACTGCCCGCGATGTCCACGTTATGCGCCGCAATGGCCAGTCCCAGCGTCTCCGTCGCGCCGCACATCGCGAAGAGGAAGCCGCCATTCTCGACGTATTGCCGCATCTTCTCCGCGACCGCCTTCTTCAGCGCCGGGATGGTGGCGTAGCCCGCGCGCTTCGCCGCGGCCAGGCCGCGATCGCGCTGCTCGACAAACCACGGTGCATCACGGAAGCCGAGGTACAGCTTGTTGAGCTGGCCGGTGAAGTCCTCGTGGTGCAGGTGCAGCCAGTCGTATTTCGTCAGGTCGCCGGCGATGACCTCGTCGTCCCAGACGGTCGTGTATTCGATGCCCGCGTATTGGAGCGCGAGTGTCACCGCGTCGTCCCAGGGTGGCGCCTTCGGCGGCGTGTAGACCGCGATCTTCGGCGCACGCTCCAGGGTCACGGCATCCATGTTATTCCCGGCGATCTCGGCGCGAATCGCATTCAGGCGTGCATTGTCGATCGACTCGACCGTGATGCCGTCGAGCGCCGCGCGGCGCTTCAGTTCCTGGATGTCGGCCAGAAGGAACGAACCGCCACGGTAATTCAGGAACCACTCGCTTTTGTGTCCGTCACGCAGCGCGTTGAAAATGAGGCCATACGCCTTCAGGTGGTTCGTCTGGCGATCGTCCATCGGGATGAGCAGGTGCTGCGCAGGAAGTACACGCGCCGCTGCCGCGACGAAGAACGCGACGAAAAGAGTTTGTCGGAAGCGCATGCCGCCTGTGTGAAACATGGAAGTATCCGTCTGGGAACTTTGGTTTTTGGAACTGGTTCTGGCTTCTGACTTCCGGCTTCTGGCTACGCGGGAGGCGTCTTCGCCATTTCCAGTTCGCGGCGCGCCTGGGGCACCAGCGCACTCTGCGGATAAGTCAGTATCAGGTGCTCGAGGCGGGCAATGGCCGCCGGGGTTTTCCCCTGGCTGCGCAGCAGCTTGGCCCACTCGAGGTCAGCCTCGGCGGCTTCGGGAGACTGCGGATGGTTCCTGATGATCTCATCCCAGATGACTTCGCTCCGCGCAGAATCGGCCGTCGAGCGGTAGAGCCGGGCGGCAATCGCCAGGAGGAGCGGAGATGCATCGACAACTTCCTTTGCGGTTGCCTCGAACGTCGTCGCGGCGGAGGCGGTGTCGCTCCGAGCGAGCGCGAGGAACGCGTGACCAACACGTTCGGAACGCTCAACGCGTGTACGGGAAAGCACGGAGAGGGCCAGCACGGCATCTCGCGTAACCTCGTCGAGTCGTCGCAGGCCGGTCCGCGCGGTCTTGAGGTCACCTTCGTAGAGCGCCATCCAGGCCGCCGAACGCTCGTCGGATTCCTCGCCGCCGTGCGCCAGCGTGGCACGCGCCTTCGCGACGTCACCGTTCCGCACCCACGCCCACGCCACTGCCCTGACCGCATCCCCGCGCGTCACCGGATCGAGGGAATTGCCAATCGTCTGCAGCAGCGAATCGGCGGCGGCGGCACGACCGAGCTGGCCTAACGCGCGCAAACGGATGAGCGCGATGGTGCCAGCTTGAGACGTGTCCTTCCATGCCTTGAGGGAGTCCGTCCATGCCAGGGCTGCCGCGGGCTCGCCACCCTGCAGGGAGGTGTTGGCCGCGCGCACCACGAGGCTCGCACGCCGCCGCTGGCTGATGGCCGCGGCGTATGCGTCACGGGCGACGAGCCACGACTCCCTTTCCTCGGCATCGGCCGCGAACTGCAGCCACGCCTCGACCACCGAGTCCGTTGGCGTCAGGACGCGCAACGCGTTCCATCCTTCACGCGCCGACGTCCACCGCATCTCGAGACCGGAGAGGATGCGGCGGGGACTGAGGTCAATCGGGTCAGCGGCCAGGATGCCGCGTATCGTGTCCCGGGCCACGCCAGTGGCGGCACCCAGGCCGAAGATCGCCGACGCCTCGAGGTAGGGCGCGTACGTCATCGCCTGCCGCCAGTTGGTGGCCGAGGCCTCCCACATGCCTAACGCGCCCTTCAGCTCGGCCAGCTCGGCGGCGATCTGCCGGCCGCCGCCAAGCCGCTGCATGGCGAACGTGAGTACGGTGTCTGCGGTGCGGGTCAGGCCGGCATCGAGCAGCAACCGCGCGTATTCGCGGAACGGCGTCGGATCGCCGGGGACCGCGTTCACCCAATGCTCGAACGCGAGCCGGGCTCCGGCCGCGCGATGCTGGTTGGTCAGCGTGCGAAGCTGGATCGTGCGCGCGACAGGATCCCGGGGACGCTTGCTGAGCACGCTGTCGATGACGGCCAGCAGGGTGTCCGGGTTCCCTGCTTCGGCAACGCACCGCTCGAGGCCATAGAGCGCGCCTGCCGGGTCGTCGGGCGCGCCAAGTGCCTGCCTGAAGAGCGGGATCGCATCCTTGCACTTCCCAGTGCCCTCGAGGTCCAGCGCGCGTGACAGCACAGCACTCTCTGTGCCCTGCGCATTGCCCGGTTGAGCCGCGACGACGCTGAGGAGCAGGAGAAAAGCGGCGAGACTACGGCCGCTGGCCATTGATCCTCTTGAAGTACTCCAGGACGATCCGGCGCTCGTCAGGCGTCAGCCCGCGCAACTCATTCCACGTCGGGGCCTGGAATCGATTGGCGGAGCGTCCGGAGGCCGAGTTGCCCTGCGGCGTGAAGACGTCCGTCCCCGTCCAGGACTTCGATTCGCGCTTTCCGGTGTCTTCGCGCTCCTCTTCCTCCAGCATGCGACCCGCATCGAGCATCTTTCGGAAGAGGCGCTGCTGACGCTCAAGGACGGCGGGATCGATCTGCGCTGCTTCGAGCGCCGCCGCGATCTGGCGCGCTTCCTTTGCCATTTCCTCCGCGCGACCGGTGTCATCACGATCGCCAACGTCATCCAGCTTGGCGGCGACGTCCCTCTGCTGGCGCGCGAGCTGGCGTGATTCCTGTTGCGCCCCCTGGTTCCCCATCCGCGGCAACAATGACTGCGCGGCCGAGTTGAGCGAGGACTGCTGCTGCGCCATTTCCTGGAGCTGCTTCAGCATTTCGGCGAACCCGGTCGCGGAATTCGACTCGGTTGCGCGTTCACGATCGCGGACGAGCGACGCCGCGGCGCCATTGAGCGCTTCGGTGGCCTCCTTCATGGACGAGGCGATCTGCGTCGCGTTGGTCGAAGACCGCGTCTGTTGCGTGGCGTCTTCCACCCGTTTGCGCGCGTCAGCAACGGAACGCAGTGAGCGTTGCGTCAGGAGCGATGACCGCTGCGCCGCATCCTGCAGTCGCTGCGCCGATTTCTCCACGCCTTGTTGCAGGGAACTCTGCTGCGCGCGGAGCGCCTCCGGTGAAGCGCCCTTGCGCGCCTGCTGCTCCAGGCCTTCCTGCTCGCGCGCGAGCTGGATCATCTCCTGGATCGAGCGATCGAGTTCCGTGGTCAGCTCCTGCTTCCACTCGGACACCTGCTGCTCGCGCGCCTGCGACAACTGCCGCGCGGCGTCGTCCATCGCGGCCGCTGCCTGACGAGCTGCGTCCTCAACCGACTGTTCGCGGCGTCCCTGTTGGCCGGGCTGCGGCTGTCCCTGTCGCCCTTCCCCGCCTTGTCTGCCTTGCTGTCCTTGCTGCCCCTGCTGGCCTTGTTGCTGCTGACCCTGTTGGCCCTGCTGTTGCTGACCTTGTTGCCCTTGTTGTTGCTGGCCGCCTTGCCGCCCCTGTTGCTGCTGGCCGCCGCGACCACCCTGCTGCTGCTGGTCGCTCATCTGCGCTTTCTGGGCACTGTCACGCTGGGCCGCGTTGCGCTGTTGCTCGTTCTGCTGCGCCTGCGCCGCCCGTTCCATGGCCTCGGCGGACTCCTGCATGCGGCGCTCGGCCTCGTTGACACGCTCCGCGCCGGCTTCGGCTTTCTGTTGCTGCAGGCGCTCCTGCAGCTTCTTCACTTCCTCGGTCAGGTCCTTCGTCCGTTCAGCCATTTCTTTCGCGGCACGTTGCGCCTCGGCGCGATCGGCAGCCTTGTCGGCACGCGCCAGTGAATCGGCGATCTGCCGTTGACGCTGGGCCAGTTCCTTCGCCTCGTCGCTCAACGTGCTCATGGACCCTTCGAGAGCAGCGCGCTTCAACATCTCCACGCTCTTCTCGAGCTGCTCACGCAGGCGTTGCTGTTGCTGAGCGAGATCCGCCATCGCCTTGCGCGCATCTTCGGGCGACAACTGTTGCGACGCCTGCTCGAGCTTCCGGAGTTGTTCCGCCAGTTCAGGCGTCAATGCGTCACGAAGGAGCTTTTGCGCTTCGTCTAGTTGCCGCTGCAACGAGCTGTCCAGACCGCCCGCTTCCTGAAGCTGTCGCTCGAGCTGTTCGGCCGATGACTTGATCTGCTCCATGCGGTCCGCGAGCTCGCGTTGTTCACGAGCCAGAGCCTTGGCCTGCTCGGCGGACTCGTAACTCATCTGCTTGTCGTTGCGCTGGCGGGACGCATCCTGCGTGCGCTGTTGCAGCTGGCGTTGTGCAGTAGCGGTAGCGGTCGCGCGCGCGACCGCGGTGTCCGCAGCGTCGCGAATTGCATCCCGTTGCTCGCTGAGCGTCGGCAGCCGGACGATCAGCTCCCGGCTCACACCGGTCAGCGACCACGGCGAGCCGTCGGTCGCGGCGGCGACAACATGCAGTGCGTCCCCCGGCTTCAGCGCGTCGGTCCGGAGTGGTGATTCACCAGACCACTGACCCTCGTTGCCCGCGGAATGACGACGTTCGGGCAGGTCCTGTCGCGCACCCCTGGCATCCACAATCCACGAACGAATGGCGATCGAAACGATGCCATGGTCGTCGACGGCCATTACCGACAACGACAGCGTGTCACCGGCGGTGACCGTCGTGTCGCCGCCTGGGCGAAGGATCTCGACCTTCGGCGCGGAATCCGGAACCACCTCGACTTCGAGCGCGGTTGGCACGTCCGAGATCGGCCCCGTGCGACCGATCGCGGCCCATTCGTAGCGCCCGGAGACCGTTGGAATCGGGCCGGAGAAGCGCAGACCTTCGGGGCGAAGAAGGAGCGTCACTGCGCCACGGGTCAGGCTCACTTCGCGCAACTCGGTGGACGACGTCCCTTCAACGGTCAGGCGCGTGCCCTGCGGCACCCGCACCGGCTCGCCTAACGGGATGATCTCGAGCTGCCGGCCAAGGTAGCCGGAGAACTGCGCCCGGATGTTCACCTCGCCAATGAACGGCCGCTCAACCACGCGTACCGTCGTCGTGTCGCTCTGCGCGCGACCGTCGGTCGCGTACAAGGTCAGGTCTGCATCGAGCGGTTCGAGACGCGCGGTGGCGACTCCCTCGATCACCGGCAGGGTGACCTCGCGCCATGTTGCCCCGGTGCGTCGATGAGCCAGCGTAACCTCACGCCGGCCGGGCGCCCGCACCGTCACGGAAATCCGCTCACCTCGAAGCACCGAACCCGGGAGCGAATCGATGTGCACGCCCTCGAGCAGCGTCCCGTTCCACGCGCGCACGGGATGAAGAAGAGCGGCCCACCCGTCAGGCGCCGTCGCTGTTCCGACAACGAGGGCGGCCGCACCGCCGGCTGCCGCAATCAAGCCCACGCCGAACCAGCGGAACATCCGTCGCCGCAGTGAAGGCGCCAACGGCTTGTGCCCGAACTCCGCG
>DATMBT010000263.1:0-4082 GCA_035559475.1 Gemmatimonadaceae bacterium | reverse complement strand
CCGGAGGTTGTCAAGCGCGACACCATCGTGACCGACGACTTTCTCGCCAACACATTCCATCCGATGTACGATGTGACGCCCGACGGTAAGCGGCTCCTGATGCTCGAGGGCGACGAACGCCAGCGCGAACTCACCGTCATTCTGAACTGGACACGGTGGCTGGAGGCGCGACTCGCAAACAGGAACTAGGCCCCTGCCAGTCGCCCCCGTGGCAGCTGCGTTGTGGTTTCTCGGTTGAACTTTCTATCAGGCGGCTGGATGAACAGGAGGGGAACGATGGCAAAGGTTACCGGAGTCGGCGGCGTGTTCTTCAAGAGCGCAGGTGACAGCGCTGCACTGGCAGCGTGGTATCGGAAGCACCTGGGCATGCCGCTGGAACCCTTTGGCGGCGCTATCCTCAGGTGGCCGGACGACACCGCCGAGGATCGAGGCCTCACCGTGTGGCACGTCGCGGGGAAGGACAGCGAGTGGTTCAGCCCAAGCAAGTCTTCCTTCATGATCAATTACCGGGTCGACAACCTCGGTGAACTGCTGGAGCAGTTGCGTGCGGGGGGTGTGGCAATCATCCAGGGTCCCGAATCGCACGAAAACGGCAAGTTTGCGTGGATCATGGACCCGGACAACAACAAGATCGAGCTCTGGGAGCCGAAAGTGTGGGACGACAAGAACAAAAGTGCCTGAGAGCGCGTCGTTAGGTGGTAACCGGCGTCCGAGCATCCACGACGAGGTGCCAATGCGGAAGGAAGTGATATTCGCTCTCGCTCTGCTGTGCGCCCCGGCGGGTGTCTCCGGCCAGTCATTGCATCCTGACTCGCTCTTCCCACGCCTTGTTGGGCATTGGGTCCTGCGCGGCACCATTGCCCGCCAACAGACCGTCCACGATGTCACCTTCGAGTGGATGCTGGGCCGCGAGTACGTCCAGATGCACGAGGTATCTCGCGAGCGAGCGCCCACTGGCGCTCCTGCCTATGAAGCGGTGGTGCTCTTTGGTCGCGATCCCGTGACCGGCGCGTACGCCTGCCTGTGGATGGATAACACCGCCGCGGCGGCCTTCCCGCCCGAGGGCACCGGCCGTGGCTCCGTGACCGGTGATTCCATTTCTTTTCTCTTTCCCTATACCGCGACTACGAGCTTTCACACGACCTTCGTTTACGATCGGGCGAAGGACTCGTGGCAGTGGCACATGGACAACGACAGTTCCGGAGTGCGCAGGCCGTTTGCGCGGGTCACGCTGACGCGGCGGTAAACAGAAGGGTTGGCTTCCGTGGCCCGCCACCATTCGCGAGCCACAGTGGCATCCGGGGGATTGCCGTTGGCGCCAGAACGCGTAAGCTAGGAGGTCCCTAACGAGGGTGCCCCGATGGCTGAAGCGGCCCTGATGAACCGCGTTGAGTCGGAAGCGACTCCAGCTCTGGCCTTCATGACGCGCGTCCGCTCGGTGGACGTGGTTCGTGGCCTGGTCTGCGTCCTCATGGCGATCGACCACGTGCGCGTGTACTCCGGCATTCCCGCCGGCGGGCCCGTGCCCGGGATCTTCCTCACGCGCTGGGTGACCCACTTTGTCGCCCCCGCCTTCTGCTTCTTCGCCGGCACCGCGGCGTTTTTCCTCGGCAAGCGACTCAATGACACGAGCGCGCTGCGGAAATTCCTGGTGAGCCGCGGCCTGCTGCTCGTTGTGCTCGAGCTGACACTCATCCGCTTCCTCTGGTCGTTCAATCCTGACCTCACGCAGTTCTCGCTGGCCGGCGTGATCTGGATGCTCGGCTGGTGCATGGTCCTCCTCGGACTCTTCGTCGGCATGAAGGCGAAGACAATCGGCTGGATCGGCGTCGGCATCGTGCTGCTGCAGCAGGCCTTCGCATTGCCGCCACGCGCGCCCGGCATGAATGCGATTGCCCCGATGTGGGCCTTCCTGTACCCGTCGGGCGCCGATGCGCCGTTAGGCGTCAACGTGCTGTACGTGATCGTCCCCTGGATCGGGGTGATGATGGCCGGCTACGGCTTCGGGTTGTTCTGGGCGCGCGACGAGACTTCGCGCGATCGACTCTTTGTCCGCCTCGGACTGGGCATGACAGCCCTGTGGATCGTCGTTGCGACTGTTGTTGCGGTGGCCACCGGTGGCAGCGGTGGAGAGGCCGGCGGTGACGGACCCCAGCCACCGCTCTGGATGCAGGTCCTCAACCAGCAGAAGTACCCGGCCTCGCAGCTCTTCCTGCTGATGACGTTAGGCCCGGCGATCGCGCTCCTGCCATGGGCGGAGAAGTGGCGCGGCTGGGCAGGGAACGCACTCGACACGTTCGGGCGCGTGCCCATGTGGTACTATCTCATGCACCTGCTGGTCATCCACGTGTCGGCCCTGGTCGTGATGGGTATTCGCACGGGCGGGTACCAGAACGGGTGGTACCTGACGGCCCCGTATGCGCAGGTACCTCCGGAGGCGCGATGGCCGCTGGGTCTGCTCTACCTGGTGTGGGCGATCTGCATTGTGGTGTTGTATCCGCTGTGCCGCTGGTACGCCGCCCGCAAGCGAACCAACCCGGCGTCCTGGATGCGATACATCTGAGGTTGGGCGCGTGCCTAACCACTCGGACAACGTCAGGTCGATCCCATGCTGAGAGCCAGCTGGTCCATCTTGTTCCTCGCCCTCGCCGCTTGCGCCGACGCGCGCCCCGTCCGCCTCGTGGCGGGCCGCTCCGACACGCTGATCGTGAACAGTCGCGGGTCGGTATCGTTGGCGGTTCGGCTGGTGGACGTGAACGGCGTCGAGCGGCGGGGCAGGGGCGTGACTTATAAGTTGATCACGGACGGCGAAGTCGAACTCGCCAATGACGGTCACGTGAAGTGCAACCGCCGGGGTGACGCCGAGGTTGTGGCTACCTATCGCGAGCTTGCGACCCGGGTGACGGTCCTGTGTCGACCGATCGAGGGGTTCCGCCTGCCGCATGTACTCCGCTTGGCGTTAGGCGGACCGCCGGCGCCGCTTGACGTCGGTGCGTTCGACGTGGACAGGAAGCCGGTCGATATGATCGCGGGGACCGCATCGGTCCGGGACAGCCAGGTCGCGTCTATCGTTGACGGCCACATTCATGCTCTGGCCCGCGGAGCTACGGCGGTGGACGTGGAGGCGGGTGGGTGCGCGGTGTCCATCCCGGTCGAGGTCATCGGGTCGAGCCGCACGTCGGAAGGGTTGCTTCCGCACGAACAATTCGCCGAGTCGCTCAGCATGGCGCCAGGTGAGTTGCGCAGCTGGCGCCTGCCGCCGGGCCGGTACGAGATCAGCCTGTTCGACGACGACCGGGCCCCGGCGTACCTGCGACTTGCCTCGCACGAGATGAATTGCGCCGCGTTGCCGCGCACGGAGCAGCAATACTCATGCATCGCGATGGACCGGGCCTCGGTGATCGTGCACCATACCAGGCCAGCGGGGCGGGGTCGTCAATCGACGGCAACCTTGCTGGTGCAACGCCGCGGAGACCTCGCCATTGAGTCGGCCTCGTGGCGTCCCCGGCAGCGCAGCGACCGTTGTCCGATGATCCTGACGGGGTCGTAGCGCAGGAGACCGGCGCTGCAAGCGTTAGGCCCGTCACTTGGCGGCTGGCGAGATGTTCTGGTTCAGCCGGAACAGATTGGTCGGGTCGTAAGTCAACTTCACCCTGGCCAAGCGGTCCCACGTTGCCCCGGGTTACGCCGAGCGAATGCGGTCCTGGCCATCGTCGGTGAGGAAGCCGACGTAGGCGCCGTCGTCGCGTGGTTGAAGGGCGCGGGCAAACTCACCGACCCACTCGCGGCGCACCTCTCGATCTGCGTCTCCCTGATAGAACGCGGCGACATTCACCAGCATCCGCTTCGTTCGATGGGCGAATGCCGTCGCATCCGCCTGGACGCGCGCCATCGCGCCGCCGAGGACGCGCAACTGCGCGACGCGCATTGTGGCATCCGACTTCGACAGGTAATCGTGGATCGTCGTGGCCATGCTGAGGTCCACTGCATCCACGAACATCGTGCGTGCGACCGCGGTGGGCCGATAGTTCGGGTCTTCGGGCGGATACATCGCGACGTACGGACCCGGCTTCACCATGTCG
>DATMBT010000262.1:0-3944 GCA_035559475.1 Gemmatimonadaceae bacterium | reverse complement strand
TGATCTTCACGTCGAGTCCGTACGCGTCATGCCACCAGTTGTCGAGCGGCGCCGACGCGATCATCGTCAGCGTGCCCCAGATGCACAGCCACGCGCCTAGCGGACCACGGAAGCCCCAGAAGCGGACAGTGCTCGCGTGGTCAGCCGCGGTGCCCCGGAACGTGGTCGTGAGCACCAGCCAGCCGCAGCTCGTCCCGGCGATGAGCGCCGACAGTTGCTCGAGGACGTGCGGGGGCGACCAGAACGTGTCGCGGCCGATGGTGCGGTGCCAGGAAATGTCCCAGATCAACCCGACCAGGATGCCCAGCGACGCGCCCAGGACCGCGTAGAGTGGCCACGTCGCCCGGGACGTTGAGGCGCTCGTCTCGTCAGGCAGGAACGTGGTCGACGCGGACGCGGAGGCGGCCATGCCCGAAACATAACGCGAACGCGGCCGGCGGCGACTCCCGTCCCCCAGCCGTTCAGAGGCTCAGTCCCGCCTCCCGCTGCTCCTTCTCGATCTCGAGGACCCTCTGCTCGCTGACGAACATCCGTCGCACGCGGCTCCCCAGTCCGTCGAGGTAGGTATAGGCCACCGGCACGACGACAAGCGTCAGCAGCGTGGAGGTGATGAGGCCACCGATCACCGCGCGCGCCATCGGCGCCCGGAATGCGCCACCTTCGCCTAACGCCAGCGCGACCGGCAACATGCCGGCGATCATCGCCATCGTCGTCATGATGATCGGCCGGAGGCGGACGGCCCCGGCCTCCACCAGCGCCGCCGTTCGCTCCACGCCCTCGCGCCGCCGCGCGTTCGCGTTGTCGATCAGCAGGATCGCGTTCTTCGTCACGAGGCCCATGAGCATGATCACGCCGATCATCGACATGATGTTCAGCGTGGTATTCGTGAGCAACAACGCCAGCAGCACCCCCACCAGCGAGAGCGGAAGCGAGAGCATGATCGCGAACGGTTGCGTCAGCGACTCGAATTGCGACGCGAGGATGAGGAAGATCAGGATGATCGCCAGCGCCAGTGATTCCAGCGCATACCCACCCGTTTCCGCGAGCTGCTGTGTCTGGCCGCCGAGGTCGATCGAATACCCCGGCGGCAGCGTGACACCGGCGAGCGACTGCCGCAGCGTCGCCGACGCCTCGGAGACCGAGACTCCGTCGACGTTGCTCGCGCCGATGGACACAATGCGCTGCAGGTTCTTGCGGTCGATCTGCGCCGGCGCGGTGCCCGATACGATCTTCGCGATGCTGCGGAGCGGCACGGTGGAAACACCGGCCGCGGTGCGCCGCGCCGCGGGAACCGGCACGTTCCCGATGTCGCCAAGGCCCTGCCGTTCCTCCGCGGCCACCTGCACCACCACGTCGCGTTCCTCACCCGTCGGATCTTCCCAGCGTGTGACAGTCTCGCCGGCCATCAGCGGACGCAGGGTGGAAGCAATGGTCCCCAGGTCCACGCCGATTTCGTTGGCGACATCGCGATCCAGCTCGATCCGGAACTCCGGCCGCGGCGTACCGATCGATGACTTCACGTCCGCGATGCCTGGTGCGTTCGCCAGCGCCCGCACCGCTTCATCGGAGATCCGCTGCAACTCGGCCGTTTCGGCGCCGCGGATTTCCACCTGCAACGGCGCCTGGGCCCCGCCGATGCCCGACGGCACCAGCACCGATGAGCGCACCCCGAAGACGCTCTTCAGCTTCGTGCGCGCCACGGCCATCATGCCCTGCTGCGAGCGCGAACGCTCGTCCGCCGGCACCAGGCGCACGTAGATCTCGCCAGCCCGCACCGTGCCCGTGGCGCCCGAGCCAATCGTCGCGAACGTGTACGACACTTCCTTGTCGCTCTTCAGCAAGCGCACCATGTGCGTCGCTTTTTCCCGTGTGTAATCCAGGCTCGACCCCTCGGGCGCCTCGAACTGGACCACGAACTCGGATTGGTCCGTGTCGGGTGAGAAGCTGCCACCGATGAACGGTGTGAGCATGATCGCGGCCACGAAGCTGAGCGCGGCCAGGCCCAGCGTGGATTTCCGGTGCGCCAGCGCCCAGCCGATGATGCCACGATAGCGTTCCGCGAGGCGGTCGAACGCGCGGTTGAAGGCAGCGATCGCGCGCGTCAACGGGTTTCCCGTCGCATGGCCCGTGTGCGGGTTCACACCCCACCACGCACTCAACATCGGTGTCAATGTGAACGATACGAAGAGTGACACCAGCACGGCCCACGCCACCGTGATGCCGAACGCAAAGAAGAACCGCCCGATGATGCCGCGCATGAAGGCGACGGGGACAAAGACTGCAACGATGGAAAGCGTCGTCGCCATCACTGCCAGGACGATCTCGCGCGTGCCGTCCCGCGCCGCGCTGAAATGATCCTGTCCCAGCTCCCGGTGCCTGACGATGTTCTCGATGACGACGATGGCGTCGTCGATCAGGATCCCGATGGACAGCGACAGGGCCATCAGCGTGAGCACGTTGAGCGTGAAGCCCATCGCGCCCATCACGATGAACGACGAGATCACCGAGACCGGCAGGGCGAGCGACGTGATCGCGGTGGCTTTCCAGTCGTTCAGGAAAAGCATCACGATGAGCACCGTGAGGATGGCGCCCAGGACCAGCTCGTGGATGACGTCGGTGATGGAATTCCGGATGAACGTCGAGTTGTCGCGCACCACGCGCAGCGACGTGCCTGGAGGCAGCGAATGCTCCAGTTCCGCCAGCGCCGCCTTCACGCCGTCGGCCACCGCAACCGTGTTGGCACCCGAGACCTTGAGGATGTCGATGGCCAGGGCGCGCTCACCGTCAAGCAACGCCATCGAGCGTTCCTCGGGGCTCGCGTCCTCCACGGTGGCCACGTCGCGCACGCGCACCGGTTGGCCGTCGCGCGTCGCCACGATCACGTCGCCGAACTGTTCCGGTTTCTCGATGCGCCCGGCGACGCGGACCAGTTGCTCACCACTGCCCCGCCGCACGCGTCCGGCGGGCACCTCGACGTTCTGCCGAGACAGCGCATTCATCACTTCGGGCACCGTCACACCTAACGCCTGCAGCCGGGTCGGGTGCAGGAACACGCGGACCTCGCGCTCGGCGCCGCCCGTCACGCGGACCTCGCCAACGCCGTTCACCGCTTCGAGACGCCGGCGCAACGCCTCCTCAGCCATCGTCGTGAGCTCCACGATCGGAATCGTGGTAGACGACAGCGCGAGCGAAACGATGGGTTGGGCCGCCGGGTCCAGCTTCTGGACGACCGGGGGATCGATGTCCGAAGGCAGCGTCCGTCGGATGCCCTCGATCTTGCTGCGGATGTCCTGTGCCGCATCGTCCACCGGCCGGCCGAGCTCGAACTCCACGATGATCTGTGAGACGCCCTCCAGCGAGATCGACGTGATGTTGCGGACGCCTTCCACCGGGTTGAACGCCTCTTCCATCGGCCGCGTGATTTCCTGCTCGATCCCCTCAGCGCTGGCGCCCGGCAGTGTCGTCTGGACCGTGACGATGGGCAGGTCGATTGCCGGAAACTGGTCGATCGGGAGCCGGCGATAGCTGAATAATCCCAGCACCACGAGCCCGAGCATGATCATCGCGGTGAAGACCGGGCGCCGGATGGCGACGCCGCTCAACCCACCGCCTGACGAGTTGGACGACACGTTATCGGCTCCCCGGAACCGGCGGTGGCGGAGGCGCCGAGTCGGAGGCGATGGTCACCGCCAGCCCGTTTGCGGCCCCGACCACCGGGCGGGCGAGAATCCGCTCGCCGCTCGACAGGCCGCTGGTCACCGCCACCAGTCCCAGCGATTCGTCCCGCGTGCCTAACGTTATGGGGCGGAGCGCCAGCTTCCCGCCGTCGACGACAAAGACGCGCGCCTGGCCTGCGCTGTCGCTCACCGCCGTCACGGGGATCACCACCGCGGTGTCGGCGCGGGCTCCTCCCGTGAGCACGCGCCCGTGCGCGAACTGCCCGG
>DATMBT010000261.1:0-7991 GCA_035559475.1 Gemmatimonadaceae bacterium | reverse complement strand
GCGGAGGTTGTTCATGAAGATGCTGCCGAGGTCGAGGTCAAGCGCCCAGGAAGTTGCGTCCTCCCCTTCCTCGGGACTGGCGATTCCGATGCGGCCCTCGAGCCCGCCGAAAGCGATGAATCGCTGCGCGGATGCCAGGTTGGTAATGCCTGACGCCAGGCACAGGCACACGGCAGCGCAGAGTACGCCGCCGGGATTAATTCGCGCTCTGTTTTTCACAGCCTCCTCCCGAGTCTAACCGACCTTTGCGCGAACCGTGTCCGCATCCCGATGCTCGAACCAGTGAGACTTTCGTACAGCCGCGGTAACGAAAGTCCAATGGTGACTCGTCCCAGTGCCGACGAGCGTGAGACATCGGATCAGGAGCGCGACGCGGTCGATCACGTTGTCAGCGGTCGCGGGTCCCATGGTACCCGGAAGTCCCTACGCAGGAGTGACGATGAGAAAAACGCTTTTCCCGGTGATGGCGATCGGCGCAGCCGGTCTGTTGACGCTGACAGCGTCGCTCGTTGCGGCGCAGACGACGGTACCGGCGAGTGTGACGGAGACGGCAAAATACGTCACCGATCGCCTCACGACGGAGCTCAAGTTGACGCCTGAGCAGATTCCCAAGGTGCAGGCGATCAACGAGAAGAGCACCGCGGAGCTCGAGAAGATGATCGAGAAGTTCGCGGCGGATACCACCGCCGCCAGCGATGCCGCGCTCGTCCAGGCGCTCGTCCAGACGTCGCACTCGAACACCGCCCAGCTCAAGACCGTCCTGACGCCGGAGCAGTTCGCGATGCACCAGCGGAATCGGGCCGATCGGCTCGCGCTCAACCAGACGGAGATCATGACGTATACGCTGGATCTCAGTCGGTCGCAGATTCTGGCCGTGGAGCGCATCAACTCGCAGAGCGCACCGCGGATCCTGGCGGCCGTTGAGGCGCCCGCGGGCACGACGCGGACGCGCGAGCAGATGCTTGAAGCGGGGAGGCCGGCGATGGATGCCCGCGACAAGGAGCTCGAGAAGGTGCTGACGGCGGCGCAGATGAACCAGCTCAAGGCCAACCGTCGCGCGCTGCGCGATCTCTTCCTGAAGCAGCTGACCTCGCCGTAGTCGCGGCGACGCCGGGAATCTCCTGACACGAAAACGGCGCGCTCTGCGGAGCGCGTCGTTCGCGCGTGCGGCGGCGCCAGCGGAAACGCCGTGGACCAACGTACAATGGCCCGTGAGGGCCCTGAGGGCGTACGGTCATACGCAGGCGCGATGCTGCACCGGTCCGCTCATCGCGGACGCGGAACGTTAGGCAGCGCCTGAACTGCATACGCTTTCACCTGCCTGGAGGTTGTGATGACCCGGTTCATTCCTCGTGCACAGCGTGCGATGCTCACGGCCCGACTGGTAGGAGGACTCCAGGTCGCCCTCATCGTCGCCGGCTGCGGCAGTTCCATGACGGTGCACACGGACTACGATCGCACGGCGAACTTCGCGGCGTTCAAGACGTACACCTGGCGAGAGGGGACGAAGCTGCCCAATCCGCTGATGGAGCAGCGTGTGATCGACGCGGTCGATGCGCAGCTCAAGGCCAAGGGCCTGACGCGCGTCGACACCGGAGGCGATGTGTCGGTCACGTACCATGCGGCCGCGACTGAATCGATGGACGTCCAGACGTTTTCCACCGGGAGCTACTACGGGTGCTGGGGCGGCTGCATGTCCACCGCATCCACCACGGTTCGCCCGGTGACGACAGGAACGTTGATCGTCGACATGGTCGACACGAGATCGAACAAGATGCTCTGGAGAGGCAGCGGCACCGATACCGTGACCGGTGAGCCTGCGGATTCCGAGCGGAAGATCAACGAAGCCGTGGTCCGGATGTTCCAGGCGTTCCCGCCCAAACCGTAGGACGCGACGCCCCGCCTGACGCCAGGCGGGCGCGCGATCAGGTGGGGATGAGCGCAAACATCGACGGCCTGCCCGGATCAGGACAAGGGCAGGCCGTCAGTGCGTCTGGCTTTCCCGACGCCACCAGGCTCGCCGTTGACCGCACGCGACTGGCGTACGAACGAACGCTGATGGCCTGGATCCGCACCGCCACGTCGATGATCAGCTTCGGCTTTACGATCTTCAAGTTCCTCGAGGCACAACCAGGTCGTGAACGACGGTTCACCATCGTTGAACAACTGCTGAACGCCCGCAACTTCGCCATGCTTATGATCACGGTGGGCCTGGTCGGTCTCTGCGCGGCAGCGCTCCAGCATCACCGGGAGATGGCGTCCCTGCGGGCCAGGTACGGCGAGATGCCACGCTCGAACGCGATGATGGTGGCCACCCTCGTTGCCGTGTTCGGGCTCTTCGCCCTTGTAGCGGTGCTCGTAGGGGCGTGAAAAAAGGGTCAGACTCCATGAAAAAAGGGTCAGACTCCATTTGGTCAGCTTTTCATGCAAATGGAGTCTGACCCCTTTTCCAAATGGAGTCTGACCCTTTTTTCACCGTCGCCCCGTGAGCGGACGCCAGTAACGGATCACGAGGAGCGCGGTCACCCCGCCGACCACGAACAGCGCGCCCATGAGTTGCGCGAGGCGCCAGAACACGTGGTCCACCAGCCCGCTGGACTCGTCTATCGAGCGCCTGACGATGCTGTCCACCGACGCCATGGCCCCGATCCGCTCAGCGCGTATCGCTTCGAGAACGATGGCGCGCTCGGAACGCATCATCTCGAAGATGAGGGCACGCTCGGACTGGAGCACCCCAATGGTTGCCTGGCGCTGGCGATCGATGTCCAGGAACGCGGCGATGCGTTCCGCCCGGATACCGTCGAGGACCGCGATGCGCTCGCGACTGAGCAGGTCCGGCAGGCCGGCGGTCAGGTCGTTGGCGCGGGCCAGCAGCACTCTCGCGGCTTCGAGATCTTCCGGGCGCGCGATCCCGCTCATCAGCAGCTCGGCGTTCCAGCGCACCTGCTTCAGCATCGTTTCGTTGATGAACTGCAGGCGCTCCGATATTTCCTCGACGCTCTGTTCCATGTGTCCGAGCGTCGCGAATGCGCTCCCACCGCTCGAGCCAAACACTTCCGACCAGTCGCCTACGAGCGATTCGCGGAGAAAATACGGGCCACGCACGGGGTGCTCGTGCGCCCACTTCTCGATTCCCCCAACACCGGTGGCTACGCCATGCTCTCCCGCGACCGACGCTGCGAACTCGCGTGTCCCCGCAACGAGCCGTGGCATGCCAGCGACGATGATCGCCTGCTCGGCGCCGAAGAGCTTTGCTCCGTCACCGTGCTCGAAGTAGTCACGCGTCTGCACCATGTAGGCGTAAAGGTCCATCGCGGCGATGAGCGGGTCTGGCGCGAGCGTCGCTTCCTGTAGCGCAGGAATGGAGGACATCTTCCACAGCAACGCATTGCGTCGGGTCTCGGGAACGCGCGTGACACCGAGGATGCTGTCGGCAGTCTGCTCGATGCCAAGGGAAAGGAGCCGGCCTTGCGAATAGGTGCGTGCCCGAAGCTCACCGGCGGAGATATCCAGCTTGGTCGATTCCAGGAACGCCGACTGACGCGGAACCGTCTGGCATCCTGCGATCGTGAGCGTGAGAGCCACGATCACCGCGGGAAGCCGCCCCAGACGCGTCATGTCGGACGCGAGCGATCACCCTCGCCATCGGGTCCCCGGTCCAGCCGCGCGTCCGCGGGTACGGAAGGCACCACGTTCTCGACCACGCGATCGCCAACGACGGGTTTCGCCGGCGACTCAAACCACTTCTCACGAGGCACAATCTTCTTCGACTCGGGATCACCCTCGTAGGCCGGCGTCATGATCTGCACGCTGTGTTCGTTGAACACGTCCAGGATATTCCGGTGCAGGGCGGTATAGGTCACGCCGATCGCGCGCGTGTTGTCCGTGTAGACATTGATCTCGTAGTCCACGGCGAAGTCGCCGAGTCTTTTCTGCAGAACGAACGGCAGCGGTGTCTCGCGGAGGCCGGGCGTGCGACTCGCCGCCTCGAGCAGCATGGCCTCGACCTGGCGCCAGGGCGTCTCGTACCCGATGCCCACGTTCGTGTGCAGGATGAGGCCCATGTCGGCGGCAAGGGTGGTGAAGTTCACGACCTCGGTGTTGAGGATGATCTGGTTCGGGATCACGATCTCCTCGTTCTTGACCGAGCGCAGGTAGGTCGTCAGCAGGCGCACCTGCGACACGTCGCCAAGGTGGTCGCCGATCTTCACGCGGTCGCCGACACGGAACGCCCGGCGGAAGGCGAGGCTCAGGCCCGCCACCGTGTTGCCGATCACGGACGGCGACCCTAACGAAAACATGAGCCCGAGAATCAGGCCGATCCCCTTGAAGGCCTCGGACTGTGAGCCGGGGATGTACGGATAGGCCAGGATCACCGCGAAGACGAAGATCAACGCGCGCGAGATCCGCTCTGTGGGGACGGCCCAATCGGGCTCGAACCCCTGGACGGTGAGGCTCCGGTCGCCGATGCGGCGGAAGAACGTCCGGCTCAACCGCATCGCATAACGAGCGACCAGCGCGATGAGGACCAGGAAGATCAGATTCGGGATGAACCCGATTACGCCCAGCGCCATCGCCACGAGTGGTCGCAGCAACGCGCCGGCAAGACTCTGGCCCAGCGCCCGCGTCCAGGGAAACAGGAGGAGGACGTAGTTCAGCCAGGTGTAGACCGAGACTGCGGCGATAAGGACGGCGAGGAACCCCAATCCGTTCTGGATCAACTGCCAGAGCCGATCTCCCCGCACCACGTCGATCGTGCCTAACTGGACGTCGCGAACCCTGGAGCGGTACCTGCGGTCCGCGAACGAGCGCACGACCTTCGTGGCGCGCCATCCTAACGAGAGGCCAACGATCAGGAGCAAGGTTGCGACCAACGCCCACAGCGCGTTCTGTGAGACGACCGCGGGCTCCCGCGCGTGGCGAAATGCCTGCACCGCGGCGATCACGCGCGTGCGATACACCTCGGCCAGGATCTGCCGCGACACGCCCTCAAGGCTGGCATCGGCATCGAGCACGGCGAACAACGGTCGTCCACCGCCATCGACATACGTGCCCTCCGGTGCTTCGCGGATCGTCAGGGACTCAGGGGGAATGGCCCGGTTGTCCGCAAACGCGCGGAGGCGATCGGTGATTTCCCGGGCGCGCTGCGCGGCCGGAAACGCCGTGACGCCGCGAACACGGAACAACTCAACGCCGTCGATGACGACGGGTGCTGTCGCCTGGCCCGCGACCTCGGCGGCTGGCGTTCGCTCAGCCGGCGTGTCCTGCGCGGTCGCCGGCGCGCTCGAAACCATGAGTGCGCCGATCAGGCTGAGTCGCGCGAGAAAGCGATTGCCCTGCATGGTGGCTGGCACGCGGCTATTTCAGTTCACGGGCTTCGAAGCGGGCCAGGAACTTCCCGTTGGCGTCGAACATTTCGATCTGTTGCCGGATGAGCCGCACCGTGCTTACCCGCTTCAACACGTTGGGGAGCTCCCGCTGCGGGTCCGCTTCTTCGGGACACGACATGCTGGTCGTGGCCAATTCGGTGAACACCAGGCTGCTCTCGTCCAGTTCGTAGCGGCCCCGGAGGCGGCTACAGCCGTCGGAGCCACTCATGCGCCTGGAATCGGGATGCAGGATCAGGTGCGGTTCCCATTGCAGCGATCCCGGGCGGACCGCGGTGTCACCCAACCTGGTGAG
Organism: Gemmatimonadaceae bacterium; assembly: GCA_035559475.1. Lineage (GTDB taxonomy): Bacteria > Gemmatimonadota > Gemmatimonadetes > Gemmatimonadales > Gemmatimonadaceae > JABWBJ01. The sequence goes on along the minus strand of DATMBT010000261.1, from coordinate 2,309 downwards.
CCGCCAGTACGTACGCTCGACCGTGACCGACTTGGCGTTAGGCGCGCAGCGTTCGCCGGGATCGACACGCCCGAAACGTTCCACGATGAGGGCGCGCTGGCTTCGTCCACCGCCCGCGCCCGGCCGGAGCGCCAGCTGGCCCTCCAGGTCCACCATCAGGGTGTCTGCCGGCTTGCGGAGCGCCATCGTGTACGCGGACTCGAGCGCGGCGTTGTCGCCTTCGGCCGCGACGGGCCAGGTTTTTCTCGTCAGGCACTCGGTGAACCGACCGGCGTCCGCGGAATACGTGTACATCCCCCGCATGCGCAGCCGCGGTGACAGCGGTGGCACGTTCCGGGTGCGTTTCAGGCCGTCTTCGAAGGTGGAGGTGATGACGTCGCCGGCCGGACTCAACTTGCTGAGTGTGGCGGAGTCCGTGACCAGGAAACGCACGGAGGCCTCGCGGTTGCCGGTCAACGTCACCGTGTCGCGACTGGCGGACAGGGACCAGATGCCGATGTCGTCGATCGTCGCGCTGTCGCCCTTGCCCAGGTACCAGAGCCGCAGGAAGAACACCTTGTCGGGGAAGAGCTCGAGCTGGTGACGAACCGCTTCGCAGTCGGCGCAGGGCAGGTCGCCGAAATACGTGGCGGGCAAGGCGCCTAACGTGGCGCCGGTGCTACTGCTGACGGCCGGCGCGGTGCCGTTCGCCGGGGTCAGGAGCAGCGAGACCTGTGTGCCGCGCCCGCCCGTCAGCACGCGAGGTGCCGGGTCGGTGTGGAACAGCAGCTTTCCACCGACCACGATGCGTCCCCTGACGACATAGCGGTGACTGGGGTCGATCTCGTTGGGGTCGTAATTGATCTCGAAATGGATGGGGGCGCCGCTGATCTGGTCGGCGCGATACCGTCCGATGAGTTCGGCGGGCGCGTCCGCCTTGGTGACATCCTCGAGCGTGGCCTCGAAGACTGCATTCGGCGGAAGCGCGACGCGCTCCCGGTATGTCGCGGTCCCTCGTACCTGTGCCGGCACGGCTTCGTGCGCGACCAGCCAACCGCCGAGTACGATCGTGGAAACGTGCCACCAGCGCGCACGGTGCAGCATGAGCGTCTCCGTAAGGTCGCCCGAGTGGTTATCGCGCGTATGGTGCGGCCCGTGGCGAGCGGAACGGAATTGGACCTTGGTGGGAGATGGGAGATGGGAGATGGGAGAATTGAGATAAACTGCACTGCGATCACACCAGTTCGATTGGAACAAGGGTCCAATCAACTCCGCCCAGATCGCTGTGCAGTTTATCTCAATTCTCCCATCTCCCATCTCACGTCCGGTTCAGCCATGATCGCCGCGAGAGTGCCGACCGCATTGCGTCGCGAAGCCTACGCGCTTCCAATCGCGCTCTTTCGCATCGTCGTCGGCCTTCTCGCAACGGTGTATGTCATCCGGTTGCTGCTCGAAGTGCGCGACTTCAGCGCGCTCGATGGCCTGATCGATCACTGGCTCGTGCAGTGGGTCTATCCGGAAACGCGCGTCAGCCTCTTTCAGGCCGGCACGCCGACCGTGGTGATTGTGCTTGCCCTCGTCGTCGCGCTGGTCGCGACATTGTCCATCGTGCTGGGATGGCGCAGCAGGATGTGCGCGGGAATCGCACTCGTGATCATCGCCTCGACCTATCGGTGGAACTTCATCGTCATGTATCTCGACGATGCGGTGGTCCACCTGCTGCTGTTCTGGTTGATGCTGCTTCCGCAGCCGCCCTCGTCAGGCTTGCTCCATCTGCTGCGTGACGTGCGCGGCACGGTCGCGCGTTTGAGCGCCACCACTGTTCCAGGGACTGCGGTGACCTGCCTGACGATCAACGTAGCGTTGATGTACGTCATCGCCGGACTGTGGAAATACGACAGCCCGCTCTGGCGCTCGGGGTACGGACTCTATGCGTCGCTGCGCCTCCCGGTCGCCGTCATGCCTGACGTGTGGGGACCTGAACACGTTCCCATGCTGCGGATCGCGAACTGGATGGTGATGGCGGTGGAACCGTTCATGGCGGTCCTGCTCTTTGCGAGGACGGGAAACGCGCTCAAGTACGCCGGCGGCGTGTTGTTCGCGGGATTTCACCTCTTCATCCTGGCGACGCTCGGGCTTCCGTTTGCGATGCTCGGCCTTCTCTCGACGTTGATCCTGTTCTTCGACCCGGAGATCACTGCGCGGGCATCACGCTGGAGTCATGCACCGGCACCTCTGTCGCTGACCATTGCCCCGGCACTGACGCGCAGCGGGCGGTTTGCCATCGCGTTCATCGTTGTCCTGGCACTCGCGACGACTCGTCGCATTCC
>DATMBT010000260.1:0-4519 GCA_035559475.1 Gemmatimonadaceae bacterium | reverse complement strand
CGGCGGGAATATCGTCTGGGAGTTCTGCAATACCGGCGACGTGCCGCTCAAGTTCTGGCGGCTGAGCGGGACCACGTGGGCCGAGGTCACGCCAACCGTCGGCGCAACCACCACGCAGTTCGCATTTTCGATCGCCTCGGCCTCTGGTGGGGTCGCGTACACGTTGTCGAACACGACTGGCTTTTTGGCGGGAGCATCTACTTCGAGCCGCCCGCGTTCGGTGACCGAGTTGGTGAAGAAGGGTCGCGCGCTGGCGAAAAACTCGCAGGCCGCGATACAGAGCCAGGACGGCAGCCTGACCGACCCGTATTTCGACACGCAGGTCCTTTTCGCCCAGACATCAGAACTCACTGGCTTCCGCGAGACGTGCACTGCGAACCCGGCGACAGTGGCCAAGACATTCAACGTGTCAGGACAGGTGGGGTCCGAGAGTGGATTCCTCGGCTATGGAGGCGCGTCGGCGTCCCTGACGAGTGCGACGTCGGCATACAACCTGAACGTTGTGGCGGGGACATACGACTACCTCGCGGCCTGGGGCCCGACACCTACGTTCCCGGACCTGTCGTCGAACATGACCAACTATCGCATTGGACGTGGTGAGGCCGCGCCGGGCGCTGCGGTTGCGATCAACCGCACTGGTGCTCCCGCGTTCGTGCAGACTCCGTTCACCGTGTCTGGTGGGAACGCGGGCTCGATCTGGCAATTCATAGAGAGTCTCGAGGGAGCTCGTGGCGCCATCGCCTCGTTCCCGATTGGTCCGCTCATTGGTTCGAGCGGCTCAGGCAACCTGCTGTTCCTCGCGTCAGCGGATCGCCTTGGTACCGACCTGGTCTCGCTCTCCATCCTCAACACGGAGCAAATCGGTAACAACACGTCGCTACGGAGCAGGACCCAGTATATCGGGTCCGCGCCGCCCGGGACTGCTGCCTACGCGTTGCCAGCTGCGATTCCGGCATTCACGGTGACGGCAGTCAACGGCGCTCCGGTACCAACATGGACGGTGGCTGGAGCTGTGCCAGCCGGTTATCAGGTCGCCAATGGCGTGATCACCGTGTCGATCACCGGGGGAGGGGAAACCACCTTGTACTCGATGCTGGCCACGCGAGCCTGGTTGCAGGCCAATGGACAGGGAGCGACCTACTCGTTGAGTGGTCCGGTGCTGCCGGGATTCATCGCCCAGTGGGCGCCCGCCGCCCCGCTGGTCGACGCGTTCGTCGCCATGTTCAGCGACATCCTGGCAACGCCGGCCGCGGGGGCCATGCTCGACTTCTCGGCGCGGCAACAGACGCCGCCCTAACGAGTCGCAAGTGAAGGAGCACGCGGGTTGCCATCCGGAAAGCGGATGGCAACCCGTTCTTCTTTCGGTCCGTCCCGGGTGGGCCTCCCACGGGATGCCGGGCGACGCTGCTGCGTCTGGCGTCCGGCTTACTCTCCCCGCATCGTACGTGAGCCCCTTACTTCGGAGAGTTCATGCAGAGGCGCGAGTTCCTCACTTCGGCCACGGCGCTGGGCGCGATGTCGGCCGTTGACGCCACCTTCCCGCGTTTCACGTCCGCCGCCGTCATAAGTCCGCGCGCTGCCAGGCCGATCATCGTCTCTTCCTCCAATGGGAACTGGTTCAAGAACGGGGGCGACAAGAACTGCGTCCAGCTCGCATACGAGAAGATGATGCAGGGCACGGACGTGCTCGATGCGCTGATCGCCGGTGTCAACATCGACGAACTGGATCCAACGGAAGCGTACGTTGGCTACGGTGGTTTGCCGAACGCCGACGGCGTTGTGCAGCTCGACGCCTCGGTCATGCACGGACCACGGAAACGCGCCGGCGGCGTCGCCGCGCTCGAGGGTGTTCGCACTCCGTCGCTGGTCGCGCGCGCCGTCATGGATTTGACCGACAATCACCTCCTGGTCGGACAGGGGGCGCAAGTCTTCGCGCGCAACGCGGGCTTCACGATCGAGGCAGACCTCAATACGGAGTATTCGCGCAAGGAGTGGCTCAACTGGAAGCGCAAGACCGATGCTGCCAGTTACCCCGACCCGAAACGTCCGCCCTCGGGCGACGACTCCGACGACGGCGTGTTCAGGCATACGCTGCACATGCATGGCACCATCCATTGCAGCGGCGTCAACGCCGCCGGCGAGGTCTGCGGGGTGACCTCCACCAGCGGGCGAGCCTTCAAGATCGCTGGTCGCGTCGGAGACTCCCCGATCCTCGGCGCGGGCCTCTACGTGGATGGCGACGTTGGCGCGGCAGGATCCACTGGTCGAGGAGAGGCGAACCTTTACAACCTCACGTCGTACCTGATCGTGGAGGGAATGCGCGCGGGCAAACATCCCAAGGATGCCGGAATGGCCGCCTTGCAGCGTATCCGCGCCAACACGGTGGAGAAACGGCTGCTCAAGCCCAACGGCGATCCGAACTTCAACATCCTGTTCTATATCGTGAACACCCGCGGCGAACATGCCGGCGTGGCGATGTACGGGGAGGATCCGGGTGAACGCGGTTGGGCTGGCCAGACCACCACGCAATTCGTGAAGTATGCCGTGTGTGACGAGAACGGCCCGCGCATGCTGAACTGCGACGGGTTGCTTCCCGGTACCGCATCCCCATGACCCGATCCTGACGTTAGGCAGCTACCAGCCGGCAGATGGAAACCGTACAGCCGATCGCGACCCTCGGCGCCCTCATGGGGCTGTCGTTCGTGTCCGGTATCCGACTCTACTCCACGGTGCTGGCCACGGGCCTGGGCATCCGGACGGGGCTCATCGACCTGCCCGCCTCGCTGGGCAACCTCGACGTGTTGGCATCCACCCCGGTACTCATCATCGCCGGCGTCATTTACCTCGTGGAGTTCGTCGCCGACAAGGTGCCCTGGATCGACACTCTCTGGGACACGGTTCACACCTTCATCCGCCCACTTGGCGCGGCGATCCTGGGTGTTGCCGCCGTCGGCGATGTCGATCCCGTGCTCAGGATGGGCGCGTTCCTCCTCGCCGGAACCGTCGCGCTATCGAGTCATTCCGCCAAGGCGGGAACACGATTGCTCGCGAACCACAGTCCCGAGCCGTTCTCGAACATCGGTCTCAGCCTGACCGAAGACGGACTTGTGCTGGGAGGCGTATGGCTCGCGCTGACGCATCCATTGATCGCACTGGTCATCGTGGTGGTGCTCGTCGCCATCATTATCTGGTGCATTCCGAAACTGGTGCGCCTGCTCCGGCGCAGCGGCCAGACGTTGCGGGACTTCTTCTCTCTGCGCCGCCCCGGTTCCACGCATCTCGAGGCCCGGACGCCACGACCACCGGGGGCCTATCGCGGAGGGCGGTGATTTCCGGCGTTCCGGCGTGAGCGGCCCGCCGCCGGCCCCTTCTATAAATTGTGGACGAGAGAGCAGGTGTCTTCCGGCGACGGGCGATGATCGAAACTGGACCACCACCAGCAGCAACGTCACGTGAAATGGATGCCGCCACCGTCGCCACGTTCGCGGTGTGGGGGGCGTTGCTGGGCGCCATGGCTGAAGTCGCGGCGCGCTTCGTGCTTCTCAAGTTTGCGCCGACCCAGGGGTCGACCTTCCACCTGAACCCGATCGCATTCGCGGTGGGGCCACTGGTGAACCTGCCGGTGTTCGCGATCGTCACGGTGTTCGTGTGGCTTGCGGCCCGAGCCCTGCGCCCGCCTCGTGCGTTCGAGGCCGTCGTCTTTGCCGTACTGGCACTCGTGGCATTCGAAGTTGCGCTGATCACGGAGCGGGTGCACCTGGCGGCTCTCGCGCTCCTCGCCGCAGGCTGCGCCACTGTCGGCACGCGATTCATGAACCGTTTGCCGCAGCACGGACTCCGGTTGGTGCGCGTGAGCACCGTGGCCATGATACTCGTCGCCGCGTCAGGCGCTCTCATCTTGCGCGTCCGCCAGGCGGGTGCCGAGAAGCGAGCCCTGGACGGATTGCCGGTAGCGCCGGCTGGTGCGCCTAACGTGGTGGTGCTGATCCTCGACACGGTGCGCGCCATTGAACTTGGCGCCTGGGGGAACCCTCGACCGGTGTCACCGAACCTGGACAGCCTGGCGCGGAGCGCCATCCAGTTCGACCGCGCCTATTCGACGGCGCCGTGGACCCTGCCCAGTCATGCGACCATGCTCTCGGGCCGGTATTCACACGAGTTGTCGACGGGTTGGATGTCGCCGTACAACGGGCAATATCCGCTCCTCAGCGAACTGCTTCGAGACAAGGGTTATGCGACCGGGGCGTTTGTCGGGAACACGACCTACCTCAACCGGCGATGGGGACTCGACCGCGGCTTCGTTCGTTATGAGGACTACCAGATCGATCTCACAGTGCTGTGGTCCACCTCGAACCTGACGAGATTTCTGGTGAACCGCGTGAATACGCCATCCAGGCATCGCATCCTGGTCAACGGGACGAGCGCGAACCTGATTCGCGAGCGATTCCTGGGATGGCAACAGTCAATCGGGGAGCGGCCGTTCTTTGCATTCGTGAACTTCTTTGATGCCCATGCGCCG
>DATMBT010000259.1:0-4222 GCA_035559475.1 Gemmatimonadaceae bacterium | reverse complement strand
TGACTTCAAGGCACGCGGCGCGGACCTGATCAAGATCTTTGCGTCCCGAAGCATCCGCGAGGGTGGAGGTCCCACCATGACCGCGGAGCAATTGTCAGCGGCCTGTGGTGAGTCGCACGCGCAGGGCCTGCGCGCCATGGTACACGCCCACGCGGCCGAGGCGATGATGCTGGCGGTGGAGGCAGGGTGCGACCAGATCGAACACGGGGTCTTCGTCACGCCGGAGGTACTATCGCGCATGGTGGCGAAAGGGACATACTTCTCGCCACAGTGCGGGTTGGTCTTCCGGAACTATCTCGAGAATCGCGCCAAGTACGAAGGCATCGGCAACTACAACGCCGAAGGCTTCGCGTCGATGGAGCGCGCGGTGCCGCTTGCGACGGAAGCGGTGCGGAAGGCGGCGACCACGCCGGGCGTCAAGCTGGTGTTCGGGACCGACGCCGTAGCTGGTGCCCACGGCCGCAACGTCGATGACCTCATCTGCCGGGTGAATGAGGCGGGACAGAAGCCGATGGACGCGATCATGTCAGCGACGTCAGTGGCGGCCCAGTCGATGAAGCTCGGTGATTCCATCGGGACACTGAAGCCCGGAATGCTCGCCGACGTCATCGCGGTACGCGGAAACCCGCTCACCGATTTCACCGCCCTGAAGCGCGTGGTCTTCGTGATGCGGGACGGCCGGGTGTACCGCAACACTCCCTGACGCCGACATGATCTCCCGGACCCGCACGTTACTGACGTTAGGCGTCTTCATGATCGCCGCCGCCTCAACGCGGCAGGATCCGGGCAAGCTCGTGGAATGGCCTGTCTATGGCGGTGACCCCGGCGGCTCACGTTACTCGACGCTGGCTGACATCAATCGCGACAACGTTCGCGGCCTGACGCGCGCATGGACGTGGGCAACGGGCGAGTCTCCCATTCCACAAACGGATTCCACCAGGGCGGCGCGACCCGGGACGTTCCAGGCGACACCGCTGATGGTGAATGACACGCTGTATCTCAGCACTCCATACAACCGCGTCGTCGCGCTCGATGCGAATACGGGTCGCCAGTTGTGGAAATTCGATCCCGGCGCTCACACCTACGGACAGCCTTCGAACGGCACCGGGTTCGTGCATCGCGGCGTCGCGCTATGGACCGATGGACGGCAGCGTCGCGTGTTCATCAACAGCCGGTGGCGGTTGTTCGCCCTGGATGCCGCGACGGGAAAGCCCATCGCGTCATTCGGAAAGAGCGGCGAGATCGACGTCACCGAAGGTCTCGCCTGGCCGGTCAAGCCGATTCACTACACGAATACGTCTCCGCCGGTCATCTGGGGCGACCTCGTCATACTCGGCAACGGCGTCGGCGACCGGTTGATGTACCGCAAGGATCCGCCGGGCGACATCCAGGCCTTCGACGTGCGCACGGGCAAGCGGGTGTGGCGCTTCAAGACCGTGCCGGAGCCAGGTGAATATGGGAACGACACGTGGCGCGACGGCTCGTGGCAGTACACGGGTCACACGAACGTGTGGGCGCCGTTCAGCGTGGACAGCGCGCGCGGGTTGCTCTACCTCCCGGTGGGAACGCCAAGCAATGACTGGTACGGCGGGCGGCGAAAGGGCGAGAACCTGTTCGGTGAGTCGGTGCTGTGCCTCGACGCGCGCACGGGCAAGCGTGTGTGGCACTTCCAGGTCGTCCACCATGGGCTTTGGGATTACGACCTGCCCGCGCCGCCTAACGTGGTGACCATTCGCCGTCCGTCGGGTCCCGTCGATGCCGTGATCGTCCCGACCAAGCAGGGCTTCCTGTTTGCGTTCAACCGGGTGAACGGCGAACCATTGTGGCCGATCGAAGAGAAGCGGGTCCCGTCGAGTGACGTGCCGGGTGAGGAGTCGTGGCCCACGCAGCCCTTTCCATCCAGGCCAGCGCCAGTCGCTCCGCAGGGATTCACCCTGGACGATGTCATCGATTTAACGCCGGCGATTCGCGATTCGGCACGCGCGGTGGCGTCGCGCTACAAAATGGGCCCGCTGTACACGCCGCCGTCGATGCAGGGAACGATTACGGCGCCGGGATCCATTGGAGGAATAGGCTGGGGAGGAGGCGCCTGGGATCCCGAGACGAACACGCTGTACGTGAAGGCATCGAACACGCCGACGCTCTGGCGCATCGCGAAGCGTGACGCGCCGTCCGACACGGTCGATTTCGACTACGCGGCGGATCTCGGCGGTTCATCGATCGGAGTTCGCGTACCGGGACCGTCGGGAGAACGCGGGCAAGCGCTCCCGATCAACAAGCCGCCCTACGGAACGCTGACGGCGATCGACATGACGACCGGCAACTTCCGCTGGCAGATCCCGATCGGCGATTCACCCGAGGTTCGCGAACATCCCGCGCTGCGCGGCGTTACGCTTCCACCGATGCTGGGTGTTTCCGGGGCACCGGGCGGGATGGTGACTCGCGGAGGCCTCGTGTTTCTCAGCGGTGGCGGCAGCACGTTCTTCGCCATCGACACCCGCGACGGGGCGATTCGCTGGTCTACCGACCTGGGCCAGCGAGCGTATGCGAATCCCATGACCTACAGGACCCGTAGTGGCACCCAGTTCCTGGTGATAGCAACCGGGTCCGGTGAGGGCGCCACGTTGCAGGCCTTCTCGCTTGGCCAGGCCAGTCGCTGACCAAGTCCGTTGTATCACACGAATCGAGGAGAAAATCATGGGACTGATCTGGATGGCCCTGATCGGGCTGCTGGCAGGCGCGTTGGCGAAGTGGATCATGCCGGGTCCGGACAAGGGAGGCTGGCTCATGACGATGCTGCTCGGTATCGCGGGCGCGTTCGTGGCGGGCTTTCTTGGTCGCCTTGTGGGCTGGTACAGTCCCGGCGAGGGAGCTGGCCTGATCGCGTCGGTGCTGGGCGCAATCCTTGTGCTCTGGATTTACCGCAAGTCGCAGGCGCGCGCCTGATGATTGCAGATTGCAGAATGCAGAACGCAGGGTGCAGAATGGGGGGTCCATATCAGGGATCATCCTCATGGCTTCCCGGTTCTGCAGCCTGAAACCTGCATTCTGCACTCTGCCTTCAGTCGTTTTTCTGGCGTGCCTGATCTCCGCGCCGGCAGTTTCTGCGCAGGCGCCGCAGACCGATTCCGATCACTACACTCGTTATGAACTCCTGGCGCCGGGGAGCGCCAAGTTCCGGATCATTTACGAGGTCACGGCAAACACGGCCGGGGCGACGAAGTACTTCAACCCGATCCGACGCGGCAGCATCGCCACCGACGAATCGGTGGTGGACCGGGCGACGGGCCAGCCGCTGAAGTTCGAGGTCGTTCGGGGCGACGTGGCGCGTGCCGGTGGCGTGCGAGGCGCCGACTCCACCGGTGAATACATCATGGTTCACCTCTCGCGGGCGGTGCCGCCCGGTGGTGAGCAGCGCATCCTCATCGACAAGACGTATGAAGATGCGACGTCCTACATGGCCGGCGGCGACACGCTGGTTTTCAACCGGCCGTTAGGCATCAAGAAGAACTCGGTGGTGCTGCCGGTCGGTTACGAGCTCACCAGCGTGAACTATCCGTCGCAGGTCCGGCAGGAGGCCGACGGCCGCATCCAGGTCAGCTTCATCAACGTGGGCACGGCCCAGGTGCCGTACATCGTCAAGGCGAGGAAGCTCAAATGATCCGCGCCAGTGCTTTGTGCTTCCTGCTGGTTCCTGTGATCGGCGCAGCCCAGGCGACGACGCCGCCGTTAGGCGCGAATCGCGGCGGGCGCCTGTCCGAACGCGCCCGCCAGGACCGGGAGATCGTGTATTTCCTGCAACAGCCGGAAACTCACGCGTTCGACCTGTACCACGACTACACCGAGTCACGGCCCGGCGTGGACAACTACCTCAACGTCGTGCGCGGCGGCAGCAAGGCCTCGAACCCGTCGGCCCTGATCCTCGACACGGGCGAGAAGCTGAAGGTGGAAACGCTCGCCGGCGCGAAGATCACCGAGGCAAAACTCGACATTGGCGAACCGGTCACGCCGGCGACCGAAGTCGTGGTGATTCGGTTTCCGGCCGTGAAGCAGGGTCAGTCAGTGCGGCTCCGCATCTCCGAGACCTACACGGACCCGGGCCGCTATGGCGTCGTGGGCGATGAACTGGTCTGGGATCGCGCGTTCGGGCGCCCCGCCAACGCAATGGTGTTGCCCCAGGGTTGGTACCTCACCAACTGCTCGATCCCGACGACGGTGTCGC